>JBDTDN010000028.1:0-10431 GCA_039923055.1 Jatrophihabitantaceae bacterium | reverse complement strand
AGCATCGGCCCGCTCCCGCGCTGCCAGCACCGCGCTCACATTCCGCTCGGTCCAGATCTGGACGGCGGCGATGGGTTCCTGCAGGGAGCGGCCGAGATCGGTGAGCGTGTACTCCACGCGTGGCGGCACCTCGGCATAGACCCTCCGAATGACCAACCCGTCCCGTTCCAGTGCGCGCAGGTCTGGGGCCAGCACCTTCGGTACGACACCACCCAGGTACTTGCAGCGCTGCGCGGGATGGTCGACGGGTGTGGACGATGCGGAGATGTCCACAATGCTCTCGCCGATGCAACCTGGCTGTCGCTGGGAAGCGCGATCGGGGTCAATGGCAGGATGAGCCCTATGAGTGCCGACCCGCGCAAGGCCGACGAGTACCGCATCCCTGCCGCTTCGCTGAAGAAGGGCGACCTAGTCAACGTCTCCCCCGGCGATGACGACTGGCAGGAGGTGCTGACCGTGCACGTCAATGCCGGCACCGCGACCGATGACGCAACCCGCACGTTCTTGAAGTCACTGGGCGGGCGGTACGTCATGGTCGAGCTCACCGACCTCGCCAACGTCGACAACACGATCTACGTCGACGAGGAGGGCGTCGGGTTCATCAACGGCGAGGACGAGTCCGACGACGTCCCGGTTGCCGACTTGGCCAGCCAGGAGAACGGACTGCGGATCTACCTGTTCACCAAGCACGAGCTCGTCACTGTCCGCTCGACGTCCTGACCGCGGCCACACGGCGCAATTTGGGCGCTGGCGTGCCGCGCTGGTAGTCTGGCGACGTTGTCCGCCGGTCCACTTTAGTGCTGGCGGGCCGTCCATATTCGGTATACCAGGCGAACGTCGAGGCTTATTTCGTGGCGAACATCAAGTCCCAGATCAAGCGTATCCGCACCAACGAGGACGCACGACTGCGCAACAAGAGCGTGAAGTCGTCCCTCAAGACTGCGGTGCGTCGCTTCCGCGAGGCTGCCGACGCTGGCGATCGTGATGCCGCTCAGGTTGCTTTCACCGCGGCCTCACGTCAGCTCGACAAGGCCGCCAGCAAGGGCGTCATCCACACGAACCAGGCCGCCAACAAGAAGTCAGCGATGGCACTGCGCGCCAACAAGATCTAAGGCTCCCAGCAAGATCTACGTCCCAGCAAGAACTCAGCCGACCGCATCAGGCCCGCGGCCGACCCTCAGCGGGGTTGGCGGGCGGGCCTTCTGCATCGCCGGTCGACTGCATCGTTCAGACCGGTTACGTACCCGCCCGCGCTGCCGCCAACTGACGCACAGCCCGCTCCAGCGCGTAGTCAGCATCCGCCGCGGCGCCCTTCACATCGGCATTCAACTCCGCGACGATGCCCAGCGCGCGGCGTACCCCCGGCTCGGACCAACCGCGCATCTGACCGGCCGCCCGCTTCACCTTCCACGGTGGCATACCCAGCTTGGCTGCCAGCGCGGACGGATCGCCGCGCCCACCCGAAGCCACCATGGCAATCGAGTGGACGCCATCAGCCAGCGCATCGGCCACGACCACCTGCAGGACCCCGACGCCGAGTGCGAATCGCAGTGCCTCCAGCGCGCCGGCAACGTTGCCCACAACGGCGAGGTCGGCAACCGCGAAGCCATTGACCTCGGCGCGGCCCTGGTGGAACTTGTGAACAAGGTCCACGTCGATCGTGCCGCCGGAGTCACTGACCAGTTGCACCGATACCGCGGCTAACTCACGCAGATCACTACCGACCGCATCGACCAGGGCTGCAAGCGCATCCGGTGCGATCCGACCGCCGGCTTGCCGAACCTCGTTCCGTACGAAATCCGCTCGATCGCGGGGATTGGTCAGCTTGGCACAGCCGATCTCGAGCGCACCGCCCTTGCGAACGCTCTCGAGCAGCGCCTTGCCCTTCGCCCCCCCGGCGTGCTGGAGCACGATGGTCGTGCCGTTGGTCGGTGCGACCAGATACGGCTTCAGGATCGCAAGTGCAGCGACCTTGACGTCCTGGGCGGCACGAATCACCACCAAGCGGGCATCACTGAACAGTGACGGGGCCAGACCGTCGTGCAGTTCAGGCCCGTCCAACTCGCCGCCGAGGTACTCGACTTCCGTCACGGTCGGGTCCTGTCGCCGGGTCGCTGCCGACACGGCCGTGATCGCGCGGCCGACCAGCAGTTCCTCGTCCCCGACAAGGACCACCACGCTGGGTAGGACATCGGGCAGGTCATCGATGCTGACGGGGCGGGCAGGCATGAGCCCATCCTGGCATTGCGCGCCGACACCGAACTGCGCGCGTCCCGGTTGTCGCGCCCACGCCCGACCATGTGCACCATCAGCTACCGACGGCGCTGGCAGTCGGGCCGCGGATCATCACCGCGAGGTGTCCCGGGTCACCGGAGACCGCGACATCGCCGTCCTGATCGGTGCGCCGAAGCGGGACTCCCAGCTTGACCATCTCGGTGAGCAGTACCGGCGAGGGATGGCCGTAGTCGTTGTGCAGGCCCACACTGACCACGGCTACGCGTGCGTGCACGGCGGCCAGGAACGCCGGCAACGAATACGCCGAGCCGTGGTGCGGAACCTTGAGCACGTCGGCTCTCAGGTCGGCGCCGGCATCAAGCAGTTCCTGCTGTTCCTCCAGTTCGGCGTCGCCGGGCAGCAGGATGCGCGTGCCATTCACCGTCGCCCGCAGCACGAGTGAGTCGTTGTTCGGGTCGGACCTGGTGTCGTGCAGTGTCGCCACCGGTCCCAGGACGTCCAGACGGACCGCGCCCACGACGAAGCTCGTCCCCGCCGCAGGGGTGGAAATCGTCAGCCCGTGGTCGACGATCGTGTCGTGCACCAACTCCACGCCGGACTCGGGGTCGGCCAACGGGCCGGTGACCACCTGCCCGACGTGCCGACCGTGGAAGACGCCGACGACGCCGCCTACATGATCAAGGTGGTAGTGGCTGAAGACGAGTAGGGGAATGTCGTCGATGCCGAGATCGCGTAGGCACCGATCGATCTTGAGCGGATCCGGCCCGGCGTCGATCTCGACCGCGCTGTGCGGCCCGGCGGACAACAGCAATGCGTCGCCCTGTCCGACATCGCAGGCGATGAACGTCCACCCCGGCGGCGGCCAGGTGGACGTGATTGCCCGAACGGGGATCTGGACGATCAAGGCGATCACTCCGCCCGCGGCGAGCATCTGCCGCGGCCCGACGCGCCGCGCGATCGCCACGATCGCGACCATCACGGCGAGCAGCGCCAGACCGCCACCGACGCCGCCGGGCCAGGGAATCGTCGCGCCATGGATGCTGCCCAGATGGTCGGCGTCCCAGATCAGCCATCGGCATGGCCAACCGGCCAACTGGGCGCAGATGCCTGCCGGAGCGAGCCAGATCGGTGCGATGAGCGCTGCCGCGAAGCCCAGCACGGTAGCCGCGGCAACGACCGGCTCGGCCAGGATGTTCGCCGGGATCGCGACCAGACTCACCCGACCTGAGATCGCGGCGATGATCGGCGCGGTCACCAGGTGGGCAGCAGCGGCTACCGCGATCGCCTCGGCCAACACTGGCGGCACGCGCCGTCGGCGCAGTGCGTCGACCCACGGCGGAGCGAGAATGAGCAGCGCGGCCGTGGCAAGCACCGACATGGTGAACCCGGCGTCCACGGCCAACTGTGGGTTGTAGACCAGCAGCGCGAGTACAGCTGCAGCGACTGCCGCCATCGCCTGCCGCGGTCGACCCGATGCCAACCCGCCGAGCGTGATCAGCCCCATGACCGCTGCCCGCAGCACGCTCGGCGACGGGCGCGCGATGACGACGAACCCGACGAGTACCAGCACGCCGACCAGCGCACAGACCCACGGTCGGACACGTAGCCGTCGAAGGACGAGCATCGCGATGCCGATCAAGATCGCACAGTTCGTCCCGGAAACTGCGATCAGGTGGGTAAGCCCGGCAAGGCGGAACTGCTCACCGAGCACCGGGTCCAGCCCGCTGGTATCGCCGTCGACCAGCCCGGGCAGCAGGCCCCGCACCTGCTCCGGAAGGTCCGAACACGCCGCACGGAGGCTGGCTCTGATCGAGCCCGCCGCCCGCTGCCACCATGGCGGCCGGCCCACCAGCCGTGGCGTTCCGGTGGTGAACAGGGTGACCGACATCGAGCCGACGTCCAACGACGGGCGCAGCGTGCCGTCGACCAGAACATGCTGCCCTGGCAGTACGCGACGCCATTGGTCAGCCCCGCCCAAGACGAGAATTGCGCCGTCGACCGACTGGGCCCGCCCACGCACGAGGACGGAGTCGGCGGTGGCGGCAACTATGACGCGTGCTGTGCCCGCCACCCCCTTGGCCGCGAGTAGGACCGGGTCAGCCGTGGTCGTCAGTTCGACCGTGACCGCGGCGCCCTGCTTCGCGAGCTGGTGCAGCGGGCCTGCGCGGCTGACCGCGGCTCGGGCAGCGAGCGGCAACAGCACCAGCGCGACGCAGAATCCAAGCAACGCCAACGCGGCCAACTGGTGCGCGCCGCGGCCAGTATCCGATGGCCGGCAACTGGCGGCCTCCTGCACCGGGCCGCCTCGGGACCGCCAGAACGACGCCAGTAGCGCGCTGAATCCGAGTGCGGCACCTGCCAGCGCAGTCACCAGCACCGTGTTCGGTGCTCGCGCCAGGCAGGCGATCACCGCGAGCCAGGCTGCGCCTGCACCGATCGCCAGCCGTATGTCCAGAACATCGGCCGGAGCCATCAGATGCTCACCCGGCCGCGCAGTGCGGCAAACTTGGCCGGCCCGATACCGGATACCTCCTGCAATTGCTCAACGGTCGTGAATGTGCCGTGCGCGGTTCGCCAGTCCAGGATGTGCTGGGCAAGCACCGGACCCACGCCCGGCAGGGTCTGCAGTTGGTCGGTGGTCGCCGAGTTGAGATCGACCGGGGCGCCCTCGCCGGCCGAACCAGTGCCCGAACCTGTTCCCCCTTCGACTGCAGTGGAAACGGTGCCGGGGCCGGGTGGGACATCGACGAGAATCTGCTGGCCGTCGGCAATCTTGGCGGCCGGATTGAGCGAGCCGAGGTGCGCGCCCGGGCTCAGCCCGCCAGCTGCGTTGACCGCGTCATAGATCCGGGCACCCGGCGCGAAGTGGTAGATCCCAGGATGACGTACCTTGCCGTCGATGTAGACCACCACACTCGGCGGTCCCGCAATCCCGGACCCTGCGCTGGGTTCGGGGCTGATGCGCGTCGAAGCGGTTCCACCCGGGGCTTGGCTCGACAACCCCGTCGCACCATCGCTCGTCGGCGCCGGGCCGGGTTTGGCGGCCACGCTCAATCGGGCGCCCGCCGACTGGGTGACCGGAATCTGTTGCGGGCGCGAGGCAAGCATCCAGGACAGTGCGACCGCCCCTGCGATGACCATCGCCCCGGCCACCCCAATCGTCGCCTTCCGTCCGGGCTGCCAGCGCACCGATCGGATCCGAGCCGGGCGCCGAGCCAGCGAGTCATTCAGGTCGACTGCGCGCTCGCCTGGCGCGCGGCCGTTCGGCTCACCGCGGACCACCGCTCGAACCCGATCCGCCACGCGCGATCGCTCGCGCGCACCGATGCCTCTCACCGGGACGACGCTAGGAATTTCCGACCGCTGCCGCAGTCGCTGGCGCCTGTCTGTGGACGACAAGCGGGTTGTGGACAACGTCGTGGAACTCCTCGCCGCCCGCTGCTCACGCGCCCGCACGGTAGATTTGCCGAGCGATGACCCGTCACCTGATCGTTCTCAGCGCGCTCGGTTCGGTGGCGATGTCCGTGGCATCGTGGTGGGTTGCCGGGCTGCCGGCCGGCTGGCATACCAGCGGGCCGATGTTCGGGCTGTTCTACCTCGGGCTCGCCACCGCCCTCGTCTGCTGGCTGCTACTCGGTCGGGTGCTGTTCGTCAAGACCGATCCCGCCTGCTCGGTGACGACCGCCGCACTGCGTCGCTTCGTGCTCGGCTCCTGTGCACCGTTGCTGTTCGCGGCGCCGTTCGGGCGGGATCTGTGGGCCTACGCTGCGCAGGGAAACCTGGTCCGGCACGGCATCGACCCGTACACGCACGGCCCGTCCGCTGTGTCGGGCGTGTTCACCGAACAGATGAGCCAGCGCTGGATCGACAGCCGCGCCCCGTACGGACCGCTTTGGCTGCGGATCAGTCACGCTGCCGTCGCCGTCTGCCATGAGCACCCGACGATCGCTGCACTGCTGTTGCGCCTGCCCGCGGTGCTCGGCATCCTACTGTGGCTGTGGGCATTGCCCCGCTT
Source organism: Jatrophihabitantaceae bacterium (assembly GCA_039923055.1). GTDB lineage: Bacteria > Actinomycetota > Actinomycetes > Mycobacteriales > Jatrophihabitantaceae > DASXYU01. Next base: position 4,181 of record JBDTDN010000028.1, on the reverse strand, counting down.
GGCCGAACGACTCGGTGGCAGGCTGATCCCCGCGTTGTGGCTGGGTCTGGCAAGCCCGCTGACCATCGTGCTGGGCTTCGGCGGCGGCCACAACGACCTGCTCATGATCGGGCTCATCCTGGCCGGCTTGGCGCTGACCACCGGCCCCACTGTGCGGCACCTCGTAATCGGAGCCGCGGTCGTCGGACTAGCGGTCATGGTCAAGTCCCCCGCAGCGATCGCCGTTGCCTTCACGGTGCCGTTCTGGCTGCATGCCAACGGTATCGATGCCACGGTTCGCTCGGTCGTCCGCGCATGCGCCGCGGCGATCGTCGGCGCCGGTGCGTGCGTCGCGGCACTCACCGTCGCGTGCGGTCTGGGCGTCGGCTGGACGAGTCAGGTCAACGCCGACGCGCCGTGGATCAGTTGGCTGTCGCTGCCGACCGGACTTGTCATCCTGGCCCGTCTCGTCACCGCCAGTTCGCCGTTCCGGGTCCTGGACGGCGCACTGAAGGTGGTCCGCTCGATCGGTGAGGCGCTCACCGTCGCGGCCTGTGCGGCCCTGTGGTTCCTCGCGCTGCGGCGCGCCCCCGTCGCCTGCTTTGCGATGGCGCTCGGTGTCGCCGCCGTGCTCGCGCCAGCCGTCCAGCCCTGGTACTACTGTTGGGCCCTCGCACTGGCCGGCCTGGTGGTGACGAACCGGCGGGCACTCCTCGCTCTGGCCACGATGTCGGTCGCGTTCCCAATCATGATCATGCCATCCGGGGTAGGCATGGAGAGCGACGTGCGGGTTGTCCCCGTCATCATCAGCGCGGCCGCGCTGGTCTGGTTCGTACTGGCCCGGGGAACATGGCACGCGCCCGCCTTACCTGCGGACGGTCACCGTGCCGATCACGCCCGGGCCTAGATGTGCGCCCACCACCGCGCCGAGTTCGGCCACGTAGAGTTCGCCCACCTTCGGGATCGCGGCTCGCAGTTGAGCGGCGACGGCGTCGGCCCTTGCAGCAGCGTCCAGATGATGCACTGCGAGATCGACCGGCCCGGAACCAGCGGCCGCGATCGTGAGTTGCACCAGACGCGCAATCGCCTTGCTGGACGTCCGCACCTTCTCCAGCGGGACGACCTGCCCCTCGACCATCTGCAGCAGCGGCTTCACCGACAGTGACGTCGCGAGCAGCGCCTGAGCGGTGCCCACCCGCCCGCCGCGGCGCAGGTACTCCAAGGTGTCGACGTAGAACATCGTCCGCGTGTGGTCGACGGTCTCGGTCGCCGCGCCCTGCACCTGCGCGGCTGTACCGCCGTCCCGTGCCAGTTCGGCCGCGGCGATGACGGCGAAGCCGAGCGCCATGGCGGTCGACCGCGAATCCACGACCCGCACCGTCCCGTGCGGGAAGTCCTGAGCGGCAAGCGTCGCCGACTCCCACGTCCCAGACAGCGCAGCAGCTAGATGCACCGAGACCACCTGGGAGGCGCCACCATCCAGACATGCTTGAAACGCAAGGGCAAACTCGGCCGGTGGCGGCCGCGAGGTGGTGACAACCACCCTCGCCCGCAGCGCCGCAGCGACGTCGCTGGGCCGTACGTCGACCCCGTCGGTCGCCGTGCGCGCACCGAGGCTCACCCGGAGCGGAACGATACGAATCCCGAGCGAATCGACCAGTTCAACAGGTAGGGACGCGGTCGAATCGGTGACCACCGCGACCGGCGCACCCATCGGCGTTCCTCCTGTAGTCGGTAGTGCTTCAGACTACGAGGTTCACCAGGCGTCCGGGGACAGCGATCACCCGACGGGTGGGCCGACCGTCCAGGGCGGTGATCACTTTTTCATCGAGTCGGGCAGCAGCTTCCATGGCCTGGACGTCGGAATCGGCCGCGACCATGATAACCGCGCGCACCTTGCCATTGATCTGCACCGGAACCTCGATCATCGCGTCGACCAGCAGCGTCTGGTCGGCGACAGGGAATTCCGTCCGCGCCAACGAGGTGGGATGACCCAGCTTGGACCACAACTCCTCCGCCGCATGCGGCGCCAGCGGTGCCAGCATCAGCACAAGCGCCTCGGCCACCACGCGGGGCGCACCGCCGTGCGGATACGCCTGCGTCACTGCATTGTTGAGCTCAGTGATCCGCGCGATCGAGGTGTTGAAGCGCAGCATCTCGTAACCTTCACGGGCAGCATGAACCGCCTTGTGCATCAGGCGGTTCAGCTCATCCGGCACCTCGTCCTCACTGACGTGGACCGCGCCGGTGAGCTCGTCGATGACGATGCGCCAGACGCGCTGCAGCAGCCGGTACGGACCGACGATCGCCTTGGCGTCCCAGGGCCGTGACTGCTCCAGGGGCCCGCTGAACATCTCGAAGAGCCGGAATGTGTCCGCGCCGAACTCGGCGATGAAATCGTCCGGTGTGACAACGTTCTTCAGGCTCTTGCCGATCTTGCCGAACTCCTGCGTGACCTGCTCGCCCTCGTACCAGAAGTGCCCGTCGGTCTCGGTGACCTGCGCCGCCTCCACATAGAAGCCGTCGGTGTTCTTGTACGCCGGCAACTGCAGCATGCCCTGATTCACCAGGCGATGGAACGGCTCGGAACTGGAGACGTGCCCCAGGTCGAACAGCACCTTGTGCCAGAACCGTGCGTACAGCAGGTGCAGCACGGCATGTTCGACGCCGCCGACGTACAACTCGACACCCCCCAACGGACGATCCGCGCTCGGACCCATCCAGTACCGCTCTACGTCCGGATCAACGAACCGCTCGGCGTTGGTCGGGTCCAGGTAGCGCATCTCATACCAGCATGAACCCGCCCAGTTCGGCATGGTGTTCGTCTCGCGACGGTATTGCTTGGGGCCATCGCCCAGATCGAGCGTGACGTCCACCCAGTCGGCCAGCCGACCCAACGGGGGTTCGGGGGTGGAGTCGGCGTCGTCGGGCGGGAACGACTTCGGTGAGAAGTCGTCGGTCTCGGGCAGTTCGACCGGCAGCATCGACTCGGGCACCGCGATCGGCAGTCCGGTCTGGTCATACACGATCGGAAACGGCTCGCCCCAGTACCGCTGCCGGCTGAACAACCAGTCCCGCAGGCGATATGTGGTCGCCGCCTGACCCTGGCCGAGTTGCTCCAGGTATGCGTTCATCTTGGCGATGGCCTCGGCCTTGTCGGCGATGCCGTCCAGGCCGAAGCCGTCGGCGCTGGAGTTGATGCGCGGCCCGTCGCCGGTGTACGCGCCACCGTCGAACCCGTCGGGCGGTTGCACGGTGCGGATGATCGGCAACTCGAACTTGGTCGCGAAGGCGTGGTCGCGCTCGTCCTCCGCGGGGACGGCCATGATCGCCCCGGTGCCGTACCCCATCAGGACGTAGTCGGCTATAAAAATCGGAATCGTCTTGCCAGTAACGGGGTTCGTGGCGAACGAGCCGGTGAAGACGCCAGTCTTGTCCTTCGCCTCGCCAGTCTGACGCTCCAGGTCCGAGACCCCCGCGACGCTCGTCCGGTAGGCCGCGACGGCGTCAACCGGGCTGGCGAAACCGCCAGTCCAGGCCTGCTTCGTCCCCTCCGGCCACGCTTGCGCCGTCACTGCGTCGACCACGTCATGCTCAGGTGCCAGGACCACGTACGTCGCGCCGAACAGCGTGTCCGGGCGGGTGGTGAAGACCTCGATATCGGCGCTACCGCAGGCGAACCGAACGTGCGCGCCGGTCGACTTGCCGATCCAGTTGCGCTGCATGGTGCGCACCTTGTCCGGCCAATCGATGTGCTCCAGGTCGCGGACCAACCGATCGGAGTATGCCGTGATCCGCATCTTCCACTGGGGTAGCGGTCTACGGAACACCGGGAAGTTGCCGCGCTCGCTACGCCCGTCGGCGGTGACCTCCTCGTTGGCCAGCACGGTTCCCAGCCCGGGCGCCCAGTTGACCAGCGACTCGGCGCGGTAGGCCAGTCGGTGATTGTCGACGACCTGCCGTCTCTGCACCGCGTCCAGTTCGGACCACGGGATCTGGAACGGGTTCGTACCCTCACTCGGTTCGCGGGAGCCACCGTCCAGTTCGCTGATCAATTCATCGATCGGGCGAGCCTTGTCCGCCTCGATGTCGTACCACGCGTTGAAGATCTTCAGAAAGATCCATTGCGTCCACCGGTAGAACTCCGGGTCGGTGGTCGCGATCGATCGCCGGGTGTCGTGACCCAAGCCCAGCCGGCGCAG
>JBDTDN010000027.1:0-12902 GCA_039923055.1 Jatrophihabitantaceae bacterium | reverse complement strand
ATCGGCTGCAACCCGGACGACGTGCTGCGGGTCAGCGCCAAGACCGGCCAGGGCGTCGAGGAACTGCTCGATGCCATCTGCCGTGATGTACCTGCGCCGGTCGGTGACGCCGACGCGCCGCCACGCGCGATGATCTTCGACTCCGTCTATGACATCTACCGCGGTGTCATCACGTATATCCGCGTGATCGACGGGCAGTTCACCCCGCGCGAGCGGATCAAGATGATGTCCACCGGCGCCACGCACGAACTGCTGGAGATCGGCGTCATCTCGCCCGAACCCGTACCGACGACAGGGCTGAGCGTCGGTGAGGTCGGCTACCTGATCACTGGTGTGAAGGACGTCCGCCAGTCCAGGGTCGGCGACACCGTGACCGATGCTGCCAAGCCCGCGACCAAATCGCTCGGCGGTTATCGCGATCCGCAGCCGATGGTCTATTCCGGGCTGTACCCGATCGACGGCTCGGACTACCCGCTGCTGCGCGATGCCCTGGACCGCCTGCGCCTCAACGACGCGGCGCTGGTCTACGAGCCCGAATCGTCGGCTGCACTCGGGTTCGGGTTCCGCTGCGGCTTTCTCGGTCTGCTGCACCTGGAGATCACTCGTGATCGCCTCGAGCGCGAGTTCAACCTGGATCTGATCTCCACCGCGCCGAACGTCGTCAACCGCGTCGTGCTCGAGGACGGCGCCGAACACATCGTCACGAACCCGTCCGACTGGCCGTCCGGCATGAAGATCGCCTCGATCCACGAGCCTGTCGTGAAGGCGATGATCATCGCGCCGAGCGAGTACATCGGCGCGATCATGGAGCTGTGCCAGGACCGGCGCGGGAACCTGGGCGGCATGGACTACCTGTCCGAGACCCGGGTCGAACTGCGCTACACGTTGCCGCTCGGTGAGATCATCTTCGACTTCTTCGATCAGCTCAAATCGCGCACCCGTGGCTACGCGAGCCTGGATTACGAGATGGCCGGCGAACAACAGGCGGAGTTGGTGAAGGTCGACATCCTGCTGCAGGGCGAACCGGTCGACGCGTTCTCGGCGATCGTCCACAAGGGCAAGGCATACGCGTACGGGACATCGATGACCGGCAAGCTGCGCAAGCTCATCCCGCGCCAGCAGTTCGAGGTACCGATCCAGGCGGCGATCGGATCACGGGTGATCGCCCGCGAGAGCATCCGGGCGATTCGCAAGGACGTGCTCGCCAAGTGCTACGGCGGTGACATCACCCGTAAGCGCAAGCTGCTGGAGAAGCAGAAGGAGGGCAAGAAGCGGATGAAGATGGTCGGACGCGTCGAGGTGCCGCAGGAGGCCTTCATCGCCGCGCTCTCGACCGCGGATACCGGCGACGCCAAGAAGTAGTCGTGGGCTGCGGGTGCGTCAGATCGCCGTCCGTGTGTTGTCCAAGGCGACCAGTTGCACTTGCAGCGCGAGTCGGCAGGTGGGGTCGGCGAGGTCGAGGTGCACGAGCTTGTTCAACCGTCCCATCCGGTAACGCAGCGTATTGACGTGCACCTGCAGTTCACGTGCGGCGGGCGGCGGCTGGCCAGGGTGCCGCAGCCAAGCGGCCAAGGTCGCCAGGTAGTCCGTGCCGTGCTCCTGATCGTGCGTGCGCAGCACGGCGAGCGGGCCGACAATCTCCCCGGTATCCACAGTGGCCGCCGCGCGCGCCAAGGTCAATTCGGCCCAGGCCTGTTCGACCGATCGCGCCGGCTCCCCGGCAGGGCGGCTGATGACAGTGTGCAACTCGACGGCCTGGCGGCAGGAACGGGGCAACTGCGTCACCCGGCTCGCCAGGCCACCGGCCGCGGCACGGACCGTACTGTCCCGCCGGTGCATGGTGATGATGAGTTCCCGTAGCCACGCCCACGTCCCACTAAGACTGATATCGGTGCTGGCGTCGCTGTCGGTGAGCAGGGCGAAGACGGTCTGGTCCAGGTCGGCCAGCAGCGGTTCGGCCCAGCCGTGCCGCCTGCAGGTGGCCCGCCAGAGATCCAGTTGGATGGCGCTGTCGCCCTGGCCGCCACTGAGCGCGACCACCCGCCAGGGTCCCGGTGGTAAGGCTGCGCCAGCGCCGGAGTCGGTATCGGTGCCAGTGCCAGCGCCGACCCCTCGGGCCGCTCGCGCGGGGCCCGGGCGCAGCAGACGCCGCAGTCGCTCGGTCGACTCGAGGTGTGCGACGTCCGCCTGGGCGCGCAGTCGGAGCAGATGCAGTGCAACGGTGGCGGCCGCACTGCGCAACTGGACGCTGACCGTCTCGCTGATTCTCTGCCCGGTGCACTCGCCACCGGCGTCGCCGACCACAGCCCAGATCGAGCCGAGCCACTCACTGCCCGCCCGTACCGGGACGACCAGGCGCGGCCGAATGCCGTCTGGTCCCGGGGGAGTCAAAAATGGTTCGTCGGAGTTGGCCAGTCGCCGGAACACCCCGCTGGAGCGGTAGTGGGCAACTACGTCGGCGGGGACCCTGCGCCCGACGATCGTCGAAACCCGGGCGGGGTCGGTTGCGCTTTGACCTGAGGAGTAGGCGAGCACCCGCGACTGGTTATCCTCGATGGTCACGGGCGCGTCGAGGATCGCGGCCGCAGCATCGGCGAGCGTGAACAGATCACTGTGCACCCCAGTGTCGCCGGCGCCGAGTTGACCGGGCCCGATCGAGCGGTCCAAGACGGTGCGCAGCAGCCAGACCAGGTGTGCCCAGGAAATGCCGGTGCGCAGGCCGATCAGCGGCAATCCGGTCGTGACGGCCGCGCCGATCACGGCGGCATCGGCGGCGAGCGGCAACCGCAACACCACCCCGGATGCCCCGTCGAGCGCGCTCTGCTCGATCAATTCGACGGCTCCGGCAATTGATGCCGCCCCGACCCCAAGCACGAGATCTCCCTGCTGGCGCAGCGGATCCCCCCTCGCGTCCGGTAGGTCATCGGTGTCGCCCGCACCGTCTGCCTCGACAGGCTCGCCGATTGCGATGTCCTGGACCAGCGGCGCGTTGCTGCCGGGGTACTGGACCTCGAACAACGAGACGCCGATCGCACCGGCCACCTCGACAGCACTGAGCATGCGGCCATTGTGCGCGCTGCATGTTGTTCTATCAAGACAGTCAATGACTTGATATCTAGTGTGAGCAGACCATGCCGAGACTGTCGGTATCCGCCACCATGAAGACATGACGCCCTCGTCCAATTCCCTGGTCCCCGGTACCGAACCCCAGAGCGTCGCAGTTGTCGGCGCCGGCATGGTGGGGCTGGCGACAGCCTGGTTCCTGCAGGAGCACGGCGTCGCGGTCACCGTGTTCGACCGCACCGGGGTCGCTGCCGGCTCATCCTGGGGCAACGCCGGCTGGTTGACGCCGGGCATCGCGACGCCGCTGCCCGAGCCCGCGGTGCTCAAATACGGCTTGCGTGCGGTCCTGAGCCCGTCCTCGCCGGTCTACGTCCCGGCGAATTCCAACCCGCGGCTGCTGGCGTTCCTGACCCGCTTCGCCCGCAACAGCACGGCCAAGCACTGGAGGCAGGCGATGGACGCGCTGGTGCCGGTGAACCGTCGGTCGCTGGCCGCATTCGACGTCCTGACCGAGGGCGGCGTGCCGGCGCCTACGCACGAGGCGAAGGCGTTCCTCGCCGCCTACCGAACCGAAGCCGAGCGAGAGGTACTGCTCGATGAGATCCGGCAGATCCACACGGCGGGGCAGGGGATCGAGTTCGACGTGCTGACCGGCGCCGAAGCCCGCGAGATCGAGCCGTCGCTGTCGGAGCAGATCGGTGCGGCGATCTGCCTGCACGATCAGCGCTTCGTCAACCCAGGCGAGTTCGTCCACGCTCTGGCGGACGCGGTCTGCGCCCGCGGTGGGCAGATCGTGATCGGGGCGGCGGTCAGCGACGTGCGCGACACCGGCTCGGGCGTGCAGGTGGTGACCGCCTCATCCCGCGAACCGCAGCACTTCGACGCGGTCGTACTCGCCACCGGTTCCTGGCTGGGCGAACTGGCCCGACGGTTCGGCGTACACACGATCGTGCAGGCCGGCCGCGGTTACAGCTTCAGCGTCCCGATCGAGCATCTGCCGTCCAGCCCGGTCTACTTCCCGGCCCAACGCGTGGCGTGCACGCCGATCGGTGACCGGCTGCGGGTCGCCGGAATGATGGAGTTCCGTGCTCCGGACGCGCCGTTGGACCCGCGCCGCATCCAGGCCATCGTCGCGGCCGGTCGACCGCTGCTCCGGGGCGCGGACTTCGATGCACGCTCAGATGAGTGGGTCGGTGCGCGGCCATGCACACCCGACGGGCTGCCGGTGATCGGCCGGACCCGCTCGCCGCGAGTCTTCGCCGCGGGCGGTCATGGCATGTGGGGCATCACGCTCGGACCGGTGACCGGACAACTACTGGCCGAGGCGATCACGACAGGTGTGAGTCCGGCCGAACTGCGTCCCTTTGACCCGTTGCGCTGACAAGTCCGGCGTTCGAAGCGCCAGCGCCGTTGGATCAGAGCCCTGGGTCAAACTTCCAGGACGATCTTGCCGACCAACTCTCCTGACGCCATCGCCGCTAGCCCGTCCGCAGCCTCTGCCAACGCAATCGTGCGATCGATGTGCGGGCGCAGGCCGGTGGCGTGCAGGAACGCGATCAGGTCAACGAGTTCGGTCTTGGTGCCCATCGTCGAGCCGATCACCTGCATCTGTAGGAAGAAGATCCGGTTCAGGTCCGCAGGCGGGTTCGGGCCGGACGTCGCGCCGCAGATCACGATCCGGCCACCCGGCTTGAGGGCGCGCAACGAGTGCGACCACGTCGCCTCACCGACGGTCTCCATCACCGCGTCGACCTTCTCCGGCAACCGGGCGCCGGTCGGGAACGACTCGTGTGCGCCGAGCTCTAGCGCTTTGGCCTGCTTGGCCTCCGAGCGGGCGGTGGCCAGCACGCGCATGCCGGCGGCGCGGGCCAGCGAGATGCAGGCGGTAGCAACGCCGCCGCTTGCCCCCTGCACCAGCACGGTCTGACCCGCACGCAGGCCGGACTGCGTGAACAGCATCCGGTAGGCCGTCAGCCAGGCGGTAGGTAGGCACGCGGCCTCGGCCCAGGACAGTTCGGCGGGCTTGGGGACGACGTTGCGGCTCGGGACGACCACGTACTCGGCCAGCGAGCCCTGGTGGCGCTCGGACAGCAGCGAGCGTCGCGGGTCCAGGGTGTCGTCGCCCTCCCAGCCCGGCGCGTTGATGACCGAGTGCACCACGACCTCGGCGCCGGTCGACTCCTCGATGCCTGCGGCGTCGCAGCCCAGGATCATCGGCAACTGGTCGGCTTTGATACCGACGCCGCGCAGCGTCCAGAGATCGTGGTGGTTAAGGCTCGCCGCCTTCACCGCGACCCGTGTCCAGCCGTCCGGGGCGACCGGATCGGGACGTTCGCCGATCACCAGTCCGGCCAGCGGATCGTCGGGATTGAGGGACTCGGCATAGACGGCACGCATGCCCTGACCCTAGCGACGTTGACTCGGTAACCGACGCTGCGGTCCGCCACCGCGCCAGATAGTGCGTCAAAGTCGCGATTGCATTGGATGCCCGATATGACGGCTCCTGATCAGGCCCGCATCGTGGTGACGCTCGCACGCGCTCGGTCCGGCACCTTGTCCGGGACGTCGGCCGGGCTCGTGGCGAAGGTCAAGGGCACAGCTCCGTGATGCAGGGCGAAAACTGGTACGCGACATCGAGCATGACACCGGCAGCCATGCACATGTCCTGCACTGCGGTGTCCAGGCCGTCGGCCAATCCGGTCATCGTTCGCCCCTCATACCTGGACGGTCCCGGACGCGACAGTGTCTGAACGCGGCGCCCTCCACGTCCGCCGCCTGCGCCAGCAGCGGATCCAGCGCCTGCGCGATATTCCCGGCGAGCGTGATCAGGGTCTCGGGCTGGACCGTTATGGGTGAACTCATCAGGTTCCGTTTCGCTCGCGTCGACTGCTCGCGCCGGCGGACGTCATCTGACAGCTAGTCCTTCCCAGAATCGCACTCGTCCAATGAGAGTGCTGTCGATCAGCCGTTGGATCGCTCAGGCAGTCAGTCCGGCGGGAGCGGAGGCGAGGGCGGCCTGGATCGCTGTGACGAGCTCGCGCGCGGAGGCGGCGGTCAGTTCGACGGCCACCCGCGCGGACGGTCCCTTCGACGGGTCCGCCAGGTCGATGTTCAGGCTGTGCTCGGCCATCGCGTGCACAGGGTGGTCGAAGTAGACGGTGGCATCGGTGACGTGGAACCAGGAGCCGTTCGGTCCTTTGGCGCTGCCGTCCATCGACGCGGTCACGGTGGCGTAGGTGCACATGGCCTCACGCTCCCAGGTGCGCGCGGTAGAAGGCGGCAATCTGCTCCCAGCCGTCGTTCGCCGCGGCGACGCGGTAGGACGGTCGGTCCACGGCGAAGAATCCGTGGCCGGTCTCGTCGTAGCGATGGAACTGGTACTGCTTGCCGTTGTCCTTCAGGATCTGCTCCAGTTCGTCGACGTGTTCGGGGGAGGGGTAGGAGTCCTCGTTGCCGAACAGGCCAAGCAGCGGCGGGCGCAGATTCGGCAGTTGGTCGACGAGGTTGCCGCGCATCGGGAAACCCTCTGGTGGGGTGCCGGTGACGAACGCGCCGTAGCAGTCGACCGCGGCGTCCAGGTCGACGTTGCAGGCGGCGAGCACCGACTGTCGCCCACCGGAGCAGTAGCCGATCACGCCGACCTTGCCGTTGGAGGTCGGCAGCGCGCGCAGATAGGCCGCTGCGCCGCCGACGTCGCCGATCAGTCGCTCATCCGGCACACCGCCCTGCGCGCGTGCGGTGGCGGCAGCGTCGTCCGGAGCGGCGCCCGGTGCCTCGCGCCAGTACAGGTTGACGCAGATCGCGTCGTAGCCCAGTTCGGCGAAGCGTCGGACCATCTCCTTGCTGGCCCGGTCATAGCCCGGCATGTGGTGGATGAGGACGACGCCGCCGCGTGGGCCGACGCCGTCGGGAGTTGCCAGGTAGGCCTCGACGTCGTCGCCGTACGCACCGGCGATCCGGATCGTCTTCGCGCTCAATGAGTCACTCATCCTGTGATCGAAGCACGTGTTGCTGAGAGGCTTCTCTAGAGTCACCTGTTGTGCCCCGAGTCCGCCGTCCGTTGCTCGCGCTGATCGCCCTGATCCTCGCGCTGCTGATCGGCTACGGCGTCAACGCGCTGCGATCACACGATGACCCGAGTCCGACGCCCTCGGCAACCTCGCAGAGCTCCCAGCGGCCGTCCTCCGCCGGCACGCCGCTGTCCTCGCTGCCGAAACAGGCCGCCCAGACGGTCGCGCTGATCCGCAGCGGCGGCCCGTTCCCCTACCCGCACAACGACGGCCTGGTGTTCCACAACGCCGAACACATCTTGCCCATGCAGAAGGACGGTTACTACCACGAGTACACGGTGCCGACGCCTGGCGCGTCGACCCGTGGCACCCGTCGGATCATCACCGGAGCGAACGCCACGTTCTACTACACCGGGGACCACTACGAGCACTTCGTCGTCGTGGACGTGGGCAGATGAACGCCAAACGCGCGGTGATCGCCGCGATCTACACCCAAGTAGACGCACCGGACTGGGCGGCGACCAACCTGGACGCGCTGGCCGACGTGCTGCGCGACCTGTCCTGGTTGCCCATAGGCCCGGTGACGATAAACCTCCCCGACCTGGCAGAACTGACCGACGATCAGCGCGAGGCCGTGCGTAGCGTACTGGCCCAAGCTGTCCGCGAGACTGCGGCCACCGGTCGCCCCGTGAAGTGGCGGGCAACGCGCTGAGGGCCGCGTGACGGGCCACCCCTGAACCCGTACCTCACCACTGGGCCAACGGACCGGGCACACTGGGTGCGTGCCCTCTGCCCTGCCGCAAGGTGATCCCGCGCCGCCAGGCGGTGAACTGCCCCGCGAGCGACTGGACGCGGCGCGTGGACTGCCGTTCGGGTTCTATGTGCACATCCCGTTCTGCCAGACCCGCTGCGGCTACTGCGACTTCAACACCTACACGGCTACCGAACTTGGTCCTGGAGTGAGTCAGGGTACGTACGCCGACACGTTGCTGCACGAGGTGCGGCTGGCAGCGGACGTGCTGTCCTACGCCGACGCGCTCGGCGATCGCATCCCGCCCATCTCCACGATCTTCTTCGGTGGCGGCACGCCCACGCTGCTGCCCGCCGAGCACCTGGGCCTGGTCATCAGCGAGATCCGCGAGAGGTTCGGGCTGGCCGAGGACGTCGAGATCACTACTGAGGCGAACCCGGAGACCGTGACGCCCGGCTATTTCGCCAAGCTGCGTGAGGCGGGCTTCACGCGGGTCTCGATCGGGATGCAGTCGGCGGTACCGCATGTGCTGGAAGTGTTGGACCGCAAGCACCGGCCGGGTCGCCCGGAGCAGGCCGTCGCCGAAGCGCGCGCCGCCGGGTTCGAACACGTCAACCTCGATCTGATCTACGGCTCACCCCGCGAGACCGACGCCGACTGGCAGGTCTCCATCGACGCTGCACTGGCAGCGGAGCCGGACCACATCAGCGCGTACGCTCTCGTCGTCGAGCAGGGCACGGCGCTGGCTCGGCAGGTTGCCCAGGGCGTCGTCGAAGCACCGGACGACGACGTGCTGGCCGATCGGTACGTGCTGGCCGACGAGGCATTCACTGCCGCGGGGCTCGAGTGGTACGAGGTGTCGAACTGGGCACGAACCGACGCCGCCCGTTGCCGGCACAACGAGTTGTACTGGAGCGATGCGAACTGGTGGGGGCTCGGGCCCGGCGCACACAGTCACGTCAGTGGCATCCGCTGGTGGAACGTCAAGCATCCGGCCCGCTACGCGGCAGCGGTCGAGGCAGGGCTGAGCCCGGCCGCGGCCCGCGAGACGCTCGATGACCAGGCCCGGTTCACGGAGCGGGTCATGCTCGGGGTGCGGACGCGCAGCGGATTGGCGCTGGACAGCCTGCCCGAGCAGTCCCGGGCCAAGGCGCCGCAACTGGCACGGTGGGGGCTCATCGAGCAGGCAGCCGCTAATACAGGTCGCCTCGTGCTCACCCAGCGGGGACGGCTGCTCGCCGACGCGGTGGTGCGGGAACTGCTGCCCTGATCATTTCGGACTTGAGCGTTCAGGATTCGGGGCGCAGAGCGTCCAGATCGAGCACGCGCACGTGCATGGTGTGCCGGTTCTGCAGTGCCGCCCGCAGCGCGCGGTGCAGGCCGTCCTCCAGATAGATCTCGCCCTGCCACTGGACCGCGTGCGGGAAAAGGTCGCCGTAGAACGTCGAATCCTCATCGAGTAGATGATCCAGCGCGAGCTCGCGCTTGGTCGTGGTCATCTCGTCCAACCGGACGTTCCGCGGTGCAACGTTGGCCCAGTCCCGCGCCGACAACGCGTGATCGGGATACGGCCGGCCGTCGTGCACGCCTTTGAAGATCATGCTGCCCACCCCGGCAGACAATTCGGGCTCATCGGTTCGACCCTAGCGCCATTGGCTGAGCGACCCGGTTCATCCGACGCGTTGCGGCTCTAAGCTGGTGGCCAGGGCAGCAAGCCGACCGACTCTGGAGGACACACGCCGGTGAGCGTCGAGGACCGCAAGCTGGAGGTGCTGCGCGCCATCGTCGCCGACTTCATCTCGACCAACGAACCGGTGGGCAGTAAGGCGCTGGCAGATCGACACAACCTCGGTGTCTCGCCGGCGACGATCCGCAACGACATGGCAATGCTGGAGGAGGAGGGCCTGATCGCGCAGCCGCACACCAGCGCGGGACGCGTCCCCACCGATGCGGGCTATCGCATGTTCGTCGACCGCCTGACGGAGTTCAAGCCGCTCTCCGGGGCCGAGAAGCGCGCGATCCAGGCGTTCCTGGACGACGCGGTCGACCTAGATGACGTACTGCACCGGGCCGTCCGGACCCTGGCGCAGTTGACGCGCAACGTGGCGGTCGTGCAGTACCCCTCACTGTCGCGCTCCCGGGTGCGGCATCTGGAGTTGGTGTCGCTGAGTTCGTCCCGACTGATGCTCGTGCTGATCACCGACACAGGTCGGGTCGAGCAGCGGGTCGTCGAACTGCCCAAGCCGGTCGCCGACGAGGCTGTCGCGGACCTGCGGGTCACGTTGAACGCCAAGCTGCGTGACCGGCTGCTTGCCGACGCCCCGGAGATCGTCGGCGATCTGCCCATGCAGGTAGCCGCCGAGCTGCGTGGCTTGCTGGCCACGCTCACGTCCGTGCTGCTGGAGGCGCTCGTCGAGCAGCACAGCGACCGGATCGTGCTCGGCGGCACGGCAAACCTGACCGAGCACACGTTGGACTTCCCGGCGATCCGCCCGGTGCTCGAAGCCCTCGAGGAGCAGGTCGTGCTGCTGCGTCTGCTCGATCAGTCGGTGGCCACCAGCCAGGTGCTGGTCCGGATCGGGAACGAGAACGAGCACGAGGGGCTGTTGTCGACGTCCGTGGTCACCAGCGGCTACGGCGTGCGCGGCGCGGCGCTGGGCGCGGTCGGCGTGCTCGGTCCGCGCCGGATGGACTACGCGCACACGATGGCCCGGGTCGCGGCTGTGGCCCGCTATGTCGGAGAACTCATCGAGGAGCGCTGAAGGCGGCTCGACGCATCCGTACACTGGACTGGCACTGTGCACCGTGGAGTGCCAGTCCACCATAGCGAGATCTTGAGGACGGTTCGTGGCTGATTCCCCGCGTGATTACTACGGTCTGCTCGGTGTGCGCAAAGACGCGACCGCTGAGGAACTCAAGCGCGCCTACCGCAAACTGGCGCGCCAACTGCATCCGGACGTCAACCCCGAGCCGAGCGCGCAGGACAAGTTCAAGGCCGTCACCACTGCCTACGAAGTGCTGTCCGATCCCGAGAAGCGCCGGATCGTCGACCTCGGTGGAGATCCGCTGTCCCAGGGTGCCGGGACGACCGGCAACCCGTTCTCCGGCTTCGGCGGTTTCGGGGACGTCTTCGAGGCGTTCTTCGGCGGCGGTGGCCCGACCGGCGGTGGCCGGAGTCGACGCAGTCGGGTCCGGCCGGGAGCCGACGCACTGTTGCAGATGTCGTTGACGTTGGAAGAAGCCGCGTTCGGGGTCAGACGTGAACTCAACGTTGAGACTGCTGTGCTCTGTGAGTCCTGCACCGGCTTGGGCTGCGCGCCGGGAACATCGCCTCGTACCTGTGCGACCTGCGGCGGCGCCGGTGAGATCCAGTCCGTGCAGCGCTCGTTCCTCGGCCAGGTGATGACCACCCGCGCCTGTTCGGCCTGTGGCGGCTCAGGTGAGCAGATCCCGTCGCCCTGCCCGACCTGCGGCACCGAGGGTCGGGTGCGGTCGCGTCGGACCATCACTGTGGACGTGCCGGGCGGCATCGAGGACGGCATGCGGATCCGGCTCTCCGGCCAGGGTGAGGTAGGTCCTGGCGGGGGCCCGTCCGGAGACCTCTACGTCGAGGTCTCCGAACTCCAGCACGAGACGTTCACCCGCGATGGCGCGGACCTGCACTGCACCGTCGCGTTGCCGATGACCGCAGCCGCACTCGGCACCGACCTGCTGTTGACGACCTTGGACGGCGAGGAGAACCTCGACATCCGGGCCGGGACGCAGAGCGGTTCCCGGCTGACGCTGCGCGGCAAGGGCGTGCCGAAGTTGCGCAGTTCGATGCGTGGGGACCTGTACGTCCATCTCGAGGTGCGCACGCCGACCCGGCTGGACGACGAGCAGGAGAAGTTGCTGCGCGATCTTGCCGCGCTGCGCGATGAGGACGTCGCGGCGGTCACCAAGAACGGCGGCCTGTTCAACAAGGTCCGCGACGCCTTCGGCCGCTGATGTGCCGCTGATCGGGGCCCGGTGAGCACGCCACCGCTGTTCTTTCTCGACGCGCTCCCGGCCGATGATCACGTGCTGCTCACCGGCGACGAGGGACGGCACGCCGCGCGGGTCAAGCGGATCGGCGTCGGCGAGAACGTCCTGATCGGCGACGGTACCGGGACGCTGCTCGACTGCGTGGTCAGCGAGGTCCGGGCCGACGGCCTGCGGCTGGCGGTCCGGACCCGACGGGTGGTCGCCGAGCCGGAACCGCGGATCGTCGTGGTCCAGGCGCTGCCGAAGGGTGACCGCGCCGAGTTGGCCGTCGAAGTGATGACCGAACTTGGTGTGGACGAGATCATCCCGTGGTCGGCTGCCCGGTCGATCACGCAATGGCAGGGCCCGCGTGGGGAGAAGGCTCTGGTCAGGTGGCGACGGATCGCGCACGAGGCGGCCAAGCAGAGCCGTCGGGCGCGTGTCCCGTCGATCGCCGGACTCGCCACGACGGCGCAGGTGGTCGCGCGGATGGCCGCCGCGGCGAGCTTCGTCCTGCACGAGTCGGCCACGGCACCGATGGCCACCGCGGCGTTGCCGGTGACCGGCGAGATCGTGACTCTCATCGGTCCGGAGGGAGGCGTCAGTGACGAGGAACTGGACAGGTTCCTCGCCGCGGGCGCTGTTGCGGTCCATCTGGGCGAACCCGTGCTGCGGACCTCCACTGCCGGTGGAGCCGTGCTGGCCGCGCTGTCGGTCCGGCTGAACCGGTGGGCGTGATCGGCGGCCAGTAATCTTGGCGTCATGTCCGAGAACTGTCTGTTCTGTTCGATCATCGCCGGGGACGTGCCTGCCACCAAGGTCTGGGAGGACGACGACGCACTGGCGTTCGCCGACATCAACCCGCAGGCCCCGTTCCACGTGCTGGTTATCCCCAAGATCCACGTCGCGAACATCGTCGAGTCGGCTGCTGACAGTTCGATCGGATCGGCGGTGCTGCAGGGCATTCGGGCGGTGACCGCGCAGGAGGGCATCACCGACTTCCGGACCGTCTTCAACACCGGCGCGGGCGCCCAGCAGACCGTCTTCCACGTCCACGCCCATGTGCTCGCCGGCCG
>JBDTDN010000026.1:0-4120 GCA_039923055.1 Jatrophihabitantaceae bacterium | reverse complement strand
GGTGACCGCACAGTCGACGTCGAACTCCCCGAACACCTGAGTCAGCGAGGCGATCACCTCGTCGTTGGCCTTGGTGTGCTCCATGTGCGGGCCCCCCTGTGCCAGGTCCTTCAGCGACGGCAGCGTGTACAGGCCGGCACCGTTGTTCAGCTCGAGCTGGACCGGCGCAGTGATCGGCGGCAGTTCCGGCTCGGCGATCTTGGGTGTGCGTGGCCGACGGGGCCTGGGAACCGGTACCACTGCTTGCTCGTCGCCTAGCCCGGGCATCTCGACCGTGGTGCCGGACGGATCGACCGACTTCTCATCCCCGACAGCACGCGCACTGCGCCGCCGACGCATGGCCGGCTCGACATCCTGCTCGTACGGATCGATTTCGTCGATGTCACCGTGACCGGGCCGGATCAGCTGCCCGACGTACTCGACCAGCGCACTGATCGGAGTCGCGGTGAACACCAGGATCCCGAAAGCACCGGCGATCAACAGCAACGGAACGGCGATGGCCGCAGACAGACCACTGGACAGTGGCCCGCCGACAACAGCACCGACGATCCCGCCGGCATGCTCGCGCGCGTGGGTCGTGTCAGGGGAGCCGGCCCACAGGTCGAACAGGCCCAGCACGGCCAAAGTCACCGCCGTCGAGCCGACGACCACCCGGCCGCGGGACTCCGGAACTGGCGCCTGCCGAAGCATGTGCGCGGCCAACGCAAGTAGCACGACCGGCACGAGCAGGGCGCCGTTGCCGACGGCGAAGCGGGTTGCGGTCGCGATGCCACGCCCGACCGGACCGGCCGCCTCGAACCAGACGCCCATGACCATCACCAGGCCGAGCGCCAACACACCGAGCGCCGCACCGTCGCGGCGGTGCGCGGCGTCCAACTCGCGCGCGGTTGCGGCATTGCGTCCCGCGGTGCGGGCCAGCGTGCCGAGGCTGACCGCCAGCGCGTGCCAGACCGCGGCGATGATGCGGCCGATAAGCACGAACGGGGTCAGGTATGCGGGCGTTCGCGCAGACCTGCGTCCGCGCCCTCGGGAAGGGGGCCGACGTGCTGGCGGACGGTTGCGCGTTCCAGTTGCTCCTGCCACCGGACAACCCTAACGCTGAAGTCGAACGTTACCGGGATATCTGGCTGGTGTCGGATCACAGACCGGCAGCGGCCAGGTCCTGTCGCAGATGGCTGAGCTCATGATCGGTGGCGTCCACCAGCGGCAGGCGGACCGGACCGACATCCATGCCCCGATCACGCAGCCCGGCCTTGACCAGGATCGTGCCCTGAGTGCGGAAGATGCCGGTGAAGATCGGCAGCAGTTGACGGTTCAGACGCGTCGCCTCGGCCACCTCGCCCCGCCCGAACGCCTCGATCATCGCCCTGGCTCCCTGCCCGCTGAAGTGGGTCGAGGTGCCGACCAGTCCCGATGCCCCCACGGCCAACAGCGGCAAGGTCATCGCATCGTCGCCGCTGTAGTAGGCGAGATCGGTCTTGGCCAGGACCGTCGACGTGCCGACCAGATCGCCCTTGGCGTCTTTCACCGCGATGATCCGCTCATGGGCGGCCAGTTCGATCAGTGTCTCGGTCGCGATCGCGACACCGCTGCGACTGGGGATGTCGTACAGCATTACCGGTAGTTCGGTGGCGTCGGCCACCGCGCGGAAATGAGCAAGCAGCCCCGTTTGCGGTGGACGCGAGTAGTACGGCGTGACGACCAGCAGTCCGTGCGCACCGGCCTTCGCTGCCTGCTCGGCGCCGTGGATCGTGTGGACGGTGTCGAACGTGCCAACGCCAGCGACGATGTGGGCACGGTCGCCTACCGCATCGACGACGACCCGTACCAGATCGGCCTTTTCAGCGTCCGTAGTCGTCGGCGACTCACCGGTCGTGCCGTTGATCACCAGCCCGTCGTTGCCCTGCTCATCGACCAAGTACGTCGCCAGTTCGGCCGCCTTGGCCAGATCAAGGCCGCCAGCGACATCGAACGGCGTGACCATGGCGGTCAGCAGACATCCGAACGGATGGCGTTCATCCGACGGTCGTGCGGCAGCGGTGGCAGGCATGGTCTAAAAATACCGCGCCACGCCAACGCCGATCGCACAACTCGGTGCCCGACGTTGCATTGACGCCAACTTGATGTCATAGTGACGTCATGCATCTGGACGACTACGTACGGCAGGTTCACGAACAACTCGGCGCGACTGCCGCGCTGGGCGATGAGCGCACCCAGCAGATCGCAGCGACAC
Source organism: Jatrophihabitantaceae bacterium (assembly GCA_039923055.1). Lineage (GTDB taxonomy): Bacteria > Actinomycetota > Actinomycetes > Mycobacteriales > Jatrophihabitantaceae > DASXYU01. Next base: position 1,887 of record JBDTDN010000026.1, on the reverse strand, counting down.
TTACCGCCGCCGCCGCACCCGCGGTTCGGCTAGCGATCATGGCCGCGCTGGGCGAGGCGGCGGACGAGATCACCGCCGCACTGCTGGACTCCCCCGGCGGCCCCACGGTGTCCCTACGGCTTGACGGCGACGACGTCCGCGTCGAGGTCGTCAGCGGCGAACCGACGCCGATGGGCACCCGCGCCGACGACGGCGACGCCAGTGCCCGGATCTCGCTGCGGCTGTCCGAACAGCTCAAGGCCGACGTCGAACAGGCGGCCGGTGTCGAGGGTCTGTCCGTCAACACCTGGCTGGTGCGCGCGGCGGGCAATGCCCTCACCCCAACGTGGTCCCCAGTGTCGTCGGTCTTCGGCGTGGCGAGCGGCCACGGTGGCCGTAACGCGACGGGCGGCAAACGCGGCACAAACTCGCACCGAGTTACCGGCTGGATCAATGGCTGAGACCGACCAACGAAAGGCATGACCAATGACGACCAAGATCTTCCCGCTCAGCGGACCGATCAACCTGCATGCCAGGATCGGCCGCGGCTCGCTCATCGTGGACGCACAGGACGGCCTGACCGAGGCCACCGTCACGATCACCGCACGCTCCAAGAATGCTGGCGTCGCGGATCGGGTCGACGTGGCCATGGCTGGCCCGACACTGACGGTCCAAGCTCCGCGTGAGGGCGGCGTGTTCGACCTGCCGTTCTTCGGCAACCGCAGCCGCGATGCGATCGACGTGCTGATCACCGTGCCCAGCGGTACCGCCGTCAAGATCTCCACGTTCTCCGCGGACATCACTGTCCGCGGGCGCGTCGGTGGCGCGGACATCGCGGCCGGCGCGGCAGAGATCGGGATCGAACAGGTCGACGGTGATCTGCGGCTGCGTTACGGCAGCGGCTCGAGCACCGTGGTTCGGGTGACCGGTTCGGTCCAGTCCAGGTCGGGCTCCGGCACCGCCCGGTTCGGCGAGATCGACGGCGACCTGTCCTGCGGCTGCGGCAGCGGCGAACTCGAGGTCCGCGTCGTGCACGGCGCCGTTCGTAGCCGGTCCGGCTCGGGCAGCGCGTCACTGCAGTCGGTGTTCGGCGACGTCGACCTGGCTAGCGGATCGGGACAGATGAGCATTGGACTGCCGACCGGCCAGCCGGCACGTCTGGACGTGACGACCGGATCGGGTCGGGTCAACTCCGAGCTGCCGATCGAGGATGCCCCGATGAGCAACCAGCGGCCGATCACGGTCCGAGCCCGGACCGGTAGCGGCAACATTCGTCTGTTCCGCGCGGCCTAGTTCGCCTAAACCGAGCCGAGGGTCACCGCATGCGCCAGCTCCTGCGCCAAATCGCCGCGGGGCGCCACCTCGACGCGATCCAGCTCCAGCCACGCCGCGGTGATCGCCAACTCGGCAGCCAACTCCGCGGCGACGTATTGGGGATCCCGGCCATCCTCGAGGAAGCTGGCCTGGACACGGAGCACCCTGGCGTGACGGTCGGTCTTCAGGTCCACCCGCGCGACTAACGCATCGCCGAGCAGGAACGGCAGCACGTAGTACCCGTGCGTCCGCATCGCGGCGGGCGTGTAGATCTCGATGCGGTAGCGGAACCCGAACAGCCGTTCGGCCCGATCACGGAACCAGATCAAGGGGTCGAACGGCGATAGCAACGCCCGCGCGGCAACCCGTCGAGGCCGGCGAGCCTCCGGCCAGAGGTAGGCCGGGGCGCCCCAGCCGTCCACGAGTACCGGGTGCAGTTCGCCGGCGTCGACCAGTTCGGCCACGCGCGCCTTGGATTCTGCGCGCGGCAGCCGGAAGTAGTCACCGAGGTCGGGCTCGGTGGCCACGCCGTAGGCCCGTGCGGCGATCCGGACGAGCTCGCGCTGAGCGTCGGCGACCGACGGGGTCGGTGCG
>JBDTDN010000025.1:0-4597 GCA_039923055.1 Jatrophihabitantaceae bacterium | reverse complement strand
TCGACACCCAGAGCGTCAAGGGCCGCAAGCAGGCTCGGAGCAAATACGGCGCGAAGAAGGAGAAGAGCTAATGCCACGCAAGGGTCCGGCGCCTCGTCGACCGCTCGTGATCGATCCGGTGTACCAGTCGCCGCTCGTCACCCAGCTGGTCAACAAGATCCTGCTCCACGGCAAGCGCTCCACCGCCGAAGCGATCGTCTACGGCGCCCTTGAGGGTGCCCGCGAGAAGTCCGGCGGCACCGATCCGGTGATCACGCTCAAGCGGGCGCTGGACAACGTGAAGCCGACCCTGGAGGTCAAGAGCCGTCGCGTAGGTGGCGCCACCTACCAGGTGCCGATCGAGGTCAAGCCGGGTCGCGCGAACACCCTGGCCCTGCGTTGGCTGGTCGGTTACTCGCGGGCCCGTCGTGAGAAGACGATGACCGAACGACTGCAGAACGAACTGTTGGATGCCAGCAACGGTCTCGGCGCGAGCGTGAAGCGTCGCGAGGACACCCACAAGATGGCCGAGTCGAACAAGGCCTTCGCCCACTACCGCTGGTAGTCACCGCTGAACCCACTGATCGACCTGCAAGCAGTACCGAACCTCCACAGCCCGTAGCACTAAAGACGAGAAGGAATCATGGCAAACAACGCCGAGCTCGCCAGGACCCGCAACATCGGGATCATGGCGCACATCGACGCGGGCAAAACAACCACGACCGAGCGCATCCTCTTCTACACCGGTATCAACTACAAGATCGGTGAGGTCCACGACGGCGCAGCCACCATGGACTGGATGGAGCAGGAGCAAGAGCGCGGCATCACGATCACTTCGGCTGCCACGAAGTGCACGTGGAAGGGCCACGCGATCAACATCATTGACACGCCCGGCCACGTTGACTTCACCGCTGAGGTCGAACGCTCGCTGCGCGTACTCGACGGCGCTGTCGCTGTCTATGACGGGGTCGCTGGCGTCGAGCCGCAGACCGAGACGGTATGGCGGCAGGCCGATAAGTACAGCGTGCCGCGCATGTGCTTCGTCAACAAGCTCGATCGCACCGGCGCCGACTTCTTCCGGTGCGTGCAGATGATGATCGACCGACTCAACGCCACTCCGCTGGTGCTGCAGCTTCCGATCGGCGCCGAAGGCGACTTCATCGGCGTTGTCGACCTGGTCGAGATGCGCGCGCTGACCTGGCGTGGCGAGACGGCGCTCGGGGAGGACTTCTCGATCGAACAGATCCCGGCCGAGCTCGCCGATCAGGCCGCTGAGTATCGCGAGAAGCTGCTCGAGACGCTGTCGGACGTGGATGACGAGATTGCCGAGATCTTTCTCGGCGATGGCGAGTTCACCGTTCCGGTGCTGAAGGCCGCGATCCGTCGGGCGACACTGGCCGACAAGCTCAACCCCGTTCTCACCGGTTCGGCGTTCAAGAACAAGGGCGTGCAGCCCATGCTCGACGCGGTCGTCGACTACCTGCCCTCACCGCTCGACGTCGATCACGTCGAGGGTCTGCTCATGGACGGCGTGACCGTCGCCCAGCGCAAGACGGACGAGTCCGAGCCGCTGTCGGCACTGGCCTTCAAGATCGCTACCGACCCGCACCTGGGTAAGCTGACGTTCGTACGTATCTACTCCGGCGTGCTCGAGAACGGCGCGCAGATCCTGAACTCGACCAAGGATCGCAAGGAGCGGATCGGCAAGATCTACCAGATGCACGCGAACAAGCGTGAGGAACTGCCCCGCGCCGGCGCTGGTGACATCATCGCCGTGGCTGGTCTGAAGCAGACGACCACGGGTGACACGCTCTGCGACCCGCAGAAGCCGATCATCCTTGAGTCCATGACGTTTCCGGCCCCGGTCATCTATGTGGCGATTGAGCCGAAGACCAAGAGTGACCAGGAGAAGCTGGGCATCGCGATCCAGAAGCTGGCGGATGAGGACCCGACGTTCCAGGTCAATACCGACCAGGACACCGGCCAGACGATCATCGCAGGCATGGGCGAGTTGCACCTGGAGATCTGGGTCGACCGCATGCGCCGCGAGTTCCATGTCGAGGCCAATGTCGGCAAGCCTCAAGTTGCCTACCGCGAGACGATCCGCCGGATCGTCGAGCGAGAGGACCTCACCTACAAGAAGCAGACCGGCGGTTCGGGCCAGTACGCCAAGGTCCAGATCCGTCTCGAGCCGCTCCCGCTGACCTCTGATGGTCCGATCTACGAGTTCGAGAACGCCGTTACCGGTGGTCGCATCCCGAAGGAGTTCATTCCGTCGATCGACCACGGCGCGCAGGAGGCCATGCAATACGGCATCCTGGCCGGCTACCCGCTGGTCGGCGTCAAGATGATCCTCACCGACGGTGGCTACCACGACGTCGACTCCTCGGAGATGGCGTTCAAGATCGCCGGCTCGATGATCTTCAAGGCGGCTGCGCGCAAGGCCGATCCGGCCCTGCTCGAGCCGATGATGGCCGTCGAGGTCACCACGCCCGAGGAGAACATGGGCGATGTGATCGGCGATCTGAACTCCCGCCGTGGCCAGATCCAGGCCATGGAGGAGCGCAGCGGCGTCCGCGTCGTGCGGGCACTGGTGCCGCTTTCGGAGATGTTTGGCTACGTCGGCGACTTGCGGTCCAAGACTCAGGGCCGGGCGAGCTACTCCATGCAGTTCGACAGCTATGCCGAGGTCCCGAGCAATGTGGCCAAGGAGATCATCGCGAAGGTGAACGGCGAGTGAGCACCGCACGGAAGTAGTACCACCAGTTTCGACAACCAAATCCAAATAGCCGGACACAGACGACCGGCAGATTAACCAAGAGGGAAAGGGATTCACCGTGGCGAAGGCGAAGTTCGAGCGGACCAAGCCGCACGTCAACATCGGCACCATCGGTCACATCGACCATGGCAAGACGACACTGACTGCGGCGATCTCCAAGGTGCTGCACGACAAGTACCCGGACGTGAACCCGCAGTTCGCGTTCGACGAGATCGACAAGGCACCCGAAGAGAAGCAGCGCGGCATCACCATTTCGATCGCGCACATCGAGTACCAGACCGAGAAGCGTCACTACGCGCACGTCGACTGTCCCGGTCACGCCGACTACATCAAGAACATGATCACCGGCGCGGCCCAGATGGACGGTGCGATTCTCGTCGTCGCCGCCACCGACGGTCCGATGCCGCAGACGAAGGAGCACGTGCTGCTCGCTCGCCAGGTCGGTGTTCCGTACATCGTCGTCGCCCTGAACAAGGCCGACATGGTCGATGACGAGGAAATCATGGAGCTCGTCGAGCTCGAGGTGCGCGAACTGCTCACGCAGTACGAGTTCCCCGGTGATGACGCTCCGATCGTCCGCGTCTCGGCGCTGAAGGCTCTGGAAGGCGACGCCAAGTGGGGCGAGTCGGTCCTCGAGCTGATGGCCGCCGTCGACTCCGCCGTCCCGGACCCGGTTCGCGAGACCGAGAAGCCGTTCCTCATGCCCGTCGAGGATGTCTTCACGATCACTGGCCGCGGCACGGTCGTCACCGGCCGTATCGAGCGGGGCATTCTGAAGGTCAACGAGACCGTCGACATCATCGGCATTCGCCCGGAGAAGCAGACGACGACCGTTACCGGCATCGAGATGTTCCGCAAGCTGCTCGACACCGGTGAGGCCGGCGAGAACGTCGGTCTGCTGCTTCGTGGCATCAAGCGCGAGGACGTCGAGCGCGGCCAGGTCGTCATCAAGCCCGGTACGACCACCCCACACACGGACTTCGAGGCGAACGTCTACATCCTGTCCAAGGACGAGGGTGGTCGGCACACGCCGTTCTTCAACAACTACCGCCCGCAGTTCTACTTCCGTACCACGGACGTGACCGGCGTGGTGACCCTCCCCGAGGGCACCGAAATGGTCATGCCCGGCGACAATACCGAAATGATGGTCGCGCTGATTCAGCCGATCGCCATGGAGGACGGCCTGCGCTTCGCCATCCGCGAGGGTGGCCGCACAGTTGGTGCCGGTCGCGTCACCAAGATCGTTAAGTAAGACCCGCAGTATCGGGTGGATCTTGATACGCCCAGGGCGCCATGGCGACCAACACGTATCGAGATCCACCCGGCACCAGCGCCCTTCGGCTCCACGTCGAGCGGGCTCGATCCTGAAGCAGCACCGAGAACAGTGAAGGTGAGTCAGCCACTATGGCGGGACAGAAGATCCGCATTCGGCTCAAGGCCTATGACCATGAGGCCATTGACGCCAGTGCGCGCAAGATCGTCGAGACCGTGACGCGTACCGGCGCGCGTGTCGTCGGACCGGTGCCGTTGCCGACGGAGAAAAACATCTACTGCGTCATCCGCTCGCCGCACAAGTACAAGGACAGTCGCGAGCATTTCGAGATGCGCACGCACAAGCGGCTCATCGACATCCTCGACCCGACGCCGAAGACGGTCGACGCGCTCATGCGCATCGACCTCCCGGCCAGCGTCGACGTGAACATTCAGTAAGCGGAGATCTGAGAAGCAATGGCTAAAGACACGAAGGGGATTCTGGGCGAAAAGCTCGGCATGACCCAGGTCTTCGACGACAGCAACCGGATGGTTCCGGTCACCGTCATCAAGGCCGGGCCGTGCGTC
>JBDTDN010000024.1:0-8354 GCA_039923055.1 Jatrophihabitantaceae bacterium | reverse complement strand
GTCTTTTTGGAAAATTTTCCGACGCTGGTCTTGGGGACCTCGTCGATGAACACGACATCGTCGGGTACTCGCCAGGACGTGAGCCGTTCGCGCAGGAACTGCAGAACCTCCTCGGCGGTCAGGCTCTCGCCGGGCGCGAGGACGACGCAGGCCAGCGGCCGCTCACCCCACTTGGGATGGGCGACCGCAATGACGGCCGCCTCGGCGATCTTGGGGTGCCCCATGAGCTCGTTCTCCAGTTCGACCGAGCTGATCCACTCGCCGCCGGACTTCACCAGGTCCTTGGTGCGGTCGACCAGGCGCACGTAACCCAACGGTGAGATCGCAGCGACGTCGCCGGTGCGCAGCCAGCCGTCGGGGGAGAACTGTTCGCCGGGCTCGTCGGTGCGGTAGTACTGGCTGGCCAGCCACGGCCCGCGGCACTCCAGCTCACCAGCTGCCTCGTCGTCCCAAGGCAGTTCGGCACCTGTCTCGCCGTCGACGATGCGCACGTCAACGCCGGGTGGTGCGATGCCGGCGGTGGCCCGGACGTCGGCCAACTGCTCCTGCGGCAGATCTGCGAGCTCGGACCGCACGAAGCACACCGAACCCAGCGGCGACATCTCGGTCATGCCCCATGCCTGGGTGATCGGCAGTCCGGCCTTGACCCGCCAGGCCTCCGACAGCGACTTGGGCACCGCCGAACCACCACAGATGACCGTGCGCAGGTGCGACAGATCGTGGCTTTCGAGCAGTGGAACCATGCCCATCCAGATCGTAGGTACACCGGCCGCGATCGTCACCTCCTCCGACTCCATGAGCGCCAGTAGGCTCGCCGGCGCGAGGTCCGGCCCCGGCATGACCATGGACGCGCCGCCGAGCAGGCACGCGTACGGCAGCCCCCAGGCGTTGGCGTGGAACATCGGGACGACGGGGAGCACGGTGTCGGACTCGTTGAGGCCGAAGACCCCGCTGGTCAAGCAGGCATTGGAGTGCAGCCAAGTCGACCGGAGCGAATACAGCACACCCTTGGGGTTGCCCGTGGTGCCGCTGGTGTAACAGATCGCGGCCGCCTGGCGCTCGTCGGTGACGCGGCCGCTGAAGTCGAGTTCATCGACGTCGGCGAGCAGTTCGTGATAGTCGATCACCCGGGGATCGTTCGGCAGTTCGGCCGATGACCCGTCGTCCATCACGATCACGTGCTTGAGCGTGGTGAGCTTGGGAAGGTAGGGCGTGAACAGCGGTAGCAGCGAACGGTCGACGAAGACGGCCTCGTTCTGCGCGTGGTCGAACGTGTAGATCAACTGCTCGGGAAAGTAGCGGATGTTGCCGGTGTGCATGATCCGTCCGGTACCGGGGATCGCGAAGTACAGCGCCAGATGCCGGGCGGTGTTCCACCCGAACGTCGCGACCCGGCCGCCTTCGGAGATGCCCAGGCTGTCGATCGCGGCGGCCAGCTTTCGGGTCTCGCGGCCGACCTCGGCGAACGTCTGTCGCTCTCGCCCGGTGACATTCACCGTGGTCACCGTCTTGGTGCCGAAGAATCGCACACCACGGTCGAACACCCAGTTCGTGGTCAGGGGTACGTCCTGCATCAGTCCCAGCATGGCCGTGATCGTCGTCGCTGATCGCGGTTCGGGCAAGAGTTGTTAGTTCGCCCGGGTGATCACGTACGTCTGAGTGTCCACGTGGGCGGGCTGCAGGAAACCGTTGGCGCTGCTCAGGAAGTCGCGGATCGAGGTGTTCCCGCTCGCATCGATGTCCGCGGCGCCAGGGACGTAGGACCGATCCAGGCTGTGGTCGCCGCCGATCGTCCCGTCGCCGTGGTGCACCGAGACGGTGGTGATGTTGACCTTGTCGGGGTTCGTCGCGCCGTCCAGATGCGGGACGATGTCGTCGTCGTTCTCTATCGCCAGTAGCTGGACCTGTTTGGGCAGTGCGCCGGCCGTCAGCCCGATCGGGGAGCCAGCAGTGACGACATGGGTGATGTCGTACGAGCCACTGCGGACGGCGTCGCGCGCGGTGTCGACGGCGACCATCCCGCCCTCGCTGTGTCCGACGAGCATGACCTGATCGTCCGGGCGCACTCCTGCAGCGCGCATCGCGTCGAGCACACCGCGCTCGTACGACGTGGGCTGTCCGCCGATCGCCCGCAGGTTGGTCGCCAGGCTGGTGATGTGCGAGTTGCTGCCTGGACTGCCCCAGGACTTGGTGCCGGGGATGTCGACGATGACGTGGCGTCGGCCATCTGCCGAGGTGAGGATCTTGACGTCGATCTCGCCGTCCTCACCCTGATCGCGCAGCGCCAGACCGGCCATTACCTGGGCGAGGGAACGTGGTGCGGCGGTGGCAGCGGATCGCGTGTCGGGGCCGAGCACGGTGAGGACGGCCCGGCCGTCCGGGTAGAGCAGGCCGAGCAGTCCGGTCACCAGCGCGACCTGCCCGAGAGTGCGGTCGTTGACCAGGTTGTCCACCAGCCCCGGATCACGCGTGAGGATCTGCTGCGCATCCGACCACCTGTCTTGCCGGATCATGTCGTACAAGGTCGCGGGCGCTTCGATCAGCAGCGGGCCGAGTCCGCCGACGTTGTCGTTGTATGCGACATCAAGCTTGTCGGCGCCTTCGTAGGCGAGCGCCGCGGCCCTGAGTTCGGCGTCGAGTGCCGCCGCCGCTGCTGCGGCGAAGGTGAGCCCGTCCGGACCGTCCAGACCGTCCAGAAACGTGGCCTCGAACGCCGCTGCCCCAGCCGGGTCGAGCAGTGCGGAGGTATACAGCCCCGGATCGAGTAGGTACCCGTGCAGCGCGATCAGTGCGCCACCGGCGTCGGTCGCAACGTGGCCGAAGGAACGCGCCGCCACGACCATCGAGTCATGTCGGGCCTCGATGCCGGCGCTCCCACCACGCACCGAGACCGGCGATGGCGGTGGTGGGGCGCCCATCAGAGCCCGACGAGGCGGCCGAGCGAGTTCAGTTCGCTGCCGACGATGCTTACGCCGTCGCCGATCAGCCCAACTCCGTCGCCGACGAGGTTGCCGCTGTCGTTGAGCAATGCGCCGGGATCGGTGACCGAGTCGAGCACGGTCCTGAGCGCGTCCGAACCCAACTCCTCGGTATCACTCGCCAGCCGGGCCAGTTGGGTCAACAGTTGTTCGACGTTGTCGGCATGTCTGCGAAGCGCCTGCGCGGCATTGTTCAGGCTGCCCGCGGCGGCCCGTAACCGGTTGGTCGCCAGCGTGGCCTGGCAGTGAAAGGCATTTGCGGCCGGCCCGGTCCACCGCATCGCGCCGACGGATCGGACGAGCGTGTCTGCTGACGCGGTCGCATTCGCAGCATGGCGGCTGATGCGATCGGCGATGGTGCGCAAGTCGGCCGGATCGGCGAACAGAACGGACATGTCGCATACGGTGCCCGCTGCGGGCAGTTGAGGGAGCCTCGCGGGAAATCTGTGGATAGTCATGCAGTTATCCACAGCGTGCCGAACAGCCTTGACCGACTCTGACGTGATTGAATACGGGCAGCGAATGACATCGTTGGTATTCGGTTACGGTGACCAGTGGCCGGCGCGGTTGTTCAACAGTCGAGCCGGCCAGTTCTTGTGTCAGCACAGTTCTTGAGTAGGTATAGGGGGCACGACGGATGGATTTCGCCACTGCCGAGTCCGCCGCTGGACCGGACGAGTCCGCCGGGCGGGACAACTCTGGCGCCGACGAGTTCGGCGCCGACGGTCTGGGGCGTCGCGACCGAGAGATCCTGGCCTTCGAGCGGCAATGGTGGAAGTACGCCGGCGCCAAAGAGCAGGCCATCCGTGAGCTGTTCGACATGTCGACTACGCGCTACTACCAGGTACTCAACGCCCTGATCGACACCCCGGACGCGCTCGCCGCGGATCCGATGCTGGTCAAACGACTGCGCCGACTGCGCGCTAGTCGGCAGCGCCAGCGTTCGGCCCGCCGACTCGGTATCGAGGTCTGAACGGCCAACCCGACCGGGTAAGTCGCCAGGTGGCACGTCGTCGGCGGCGAGAACGCCTGGTCGGAATCGTGGTTGCCGGCCTCGGCGTCGCGGTACTGATCGTCGCGATCATCGCGCTGCGTAACCCGCACACCGATGGCGTCCATGCCGGGCAGCCCACGACGACGCCGAGCTCATCACATGGTTCGACTAGCTCGCATCCGAGTCCCACGACTTCCTCGAGTCGCCCGACCACGTCAGTGTCAAACTCGCCCTCGACCCCGGCGACAGACACCAAGCTCCCTCTCGTCGTCCTGAACAACACCACCGTGCAGCAACTCGCGCAACAGGCCAAGGCACGCTTTGAGGCCGGCGGCTGGACCGTGACGTCGGTCGGCAATCTCACCAACGACATCGTCTCCACCTGCGCGTACTACGACCCGGCGATGCCTGGGTCGCGAGCGGCAGTGCTCACCCTGCAGTTGCAGTACCCGACGATCAAGCGGGTCGAGCCGAAGTTCGCCGGTCTGCCCGCCGGTCCCATCGTGGTCGTGCTCACTCCGGACTACTCGACGAATTAGTGTTCGCCGCACTGTGCAAGGATGGGCAGACAACCGAATAAGCACCGCTCATCCAGAGGGGCAGAGGGACCGGCCCGACGAAGCCCCGGCAACCGCGTACGAAGTTCTGCGTCCGTCGTTCATCGACGCGAGGCCACCGCACGCAGGTGCCAACTCCGGCCCAGGCAACGTGACCTGGGGAAGATGAGGAGAAAGGCCTCGCACATGACTGCTCTGTTAGATCGACACATCGTCCCCTCTCCCGCCTCGGCGCTGGTCTGCCGCAACTGCGGCGCGCAGTATCCGCTCGGCGCGCAGCACGCGTGTCTGCAGTGTTGGGGTCCGCTGGAGATCGGCTACGACCCGGCCGCCCTCGCGAGGGTCACGCAGGACGAGATTGAAGCTGGCCCGCATTCGCTGTGGCGTTACGCGGGTCTGCTGCCGGTGGGCCAGAATCCCGCCACCCGCGTCGAGTCGGGCACCGGGATGACGCCACTGATCCGCGCCGACCGGCTTGCCGACGAACTCGGCTTCACCGCCCCGATCTGGGTGAAGGACGACTCGGCCAACCCGACGCATTCGTTCAAGGACCGCGTCGTCTCGGTGGCGATCACCGCCGCGCGCGAACTCGGTTTCGAGCGGATCGCCTGCGCGTCCACGGGCAACCTCGGCAACTCGGTCGCTGCCCACGCCGCGCGAATCGGAATGCCGTCGATCGTGTTCATTCCGGCCGATCTCGAGTCGCCGAAGATCGTCCAGTCGGCGATCTACGGCGGGACGCTCGTCGGCATCGAGGGCTCCTACGACGACGTGAACCGTCTCTGCTCAGAACTGGCCGAAACCGAGGAGTTCGAGAAGACCGGGTTCGTCAACGTCAACATTCGTCCTTACTACGCCGAGGGATCCAAGACGCTGGGCTTCGAGGTGGCCGAGCAATTGGGCTGGCGACTGCCCGGTCAGTTCATTGCGCCGATGGCGTCTGGTTCGATGCTGACGAAGATCAACAAGGCATTCAAGGAACTGGTAGCCGCCGGACTCGTGCCCGCTTCCGACTGGCATGTCTACGGAGCGCAGTCGGCCGGCTGCTCGCCGATCGCGACGGCCTTCACCTCCGGTTCGAACGAGGTGCTGCCGGTGAAGCCGACCGGGATCGCCAAGTCGCTGAACATCGGTAACCCCGCGGACGGCCCGTACGCGCTCGAGGCGGTGCGCGGCTCCGGCGGGGCGATGGCCGCCGTTAACGACGAGGAAATCCGCGAGGGTATCCGGCTGCTGGCGCGCACGACCGGCGTCTTCGGCGAGACCGCAGGTGGGGTGACCGTGGCTGTCCTGAAGAAGTTGGTCGAGGCCGGGACGATCGACACGTCCGTCGAAACGGTCCTGTTCAACACCGGCGAGGGCTTGAAGACGATCGACGCGATCAGTGATGGTGCGCGGGCTACCGCCATCATTCCGCCTACGATCAAAGGGATGCGGGCGGCCGGCCTGCTGTAGGAATGGGTGGCTGAGACGGCCGCGCGGTCGGTCCTGAGTCCCGCATGCGGTCAGCCCCGCGCGCCAATTACGGCGTTGGCGACCGCGGCCCGGCCCAGTGAGACGGCCAGCATCGACCCGTCGGTGAAGCTCAGCTCCACGCGACCCCGGCTGAGCATCGCACCCAACCGTTTCGGGCCCCGGTGACGTAGACGGGATGTGGAGACCGCTGTGGCGCAGATCGATGAGGCAGGACGGTTCGCCGACTGGGCGCGGCCGTCGGTGCTGGCGATGACCCGGCTCGCGCGGCGGCTGGCTCCTGGCGGCGAGGTCGAGGACGTCGTGCAGGATTCGTTGGTCCGCGGGTGGCTGAAGTGGTCGCAGTACGACCCGGACCGCGGCAGCGCGACGGTTTGGCTGTTAGCGATCACCGCCGACCAGGCGCGCAGTGCCCGTCGCTCGCAGGTGCGTTCGCTTCAGGTCGTCGATAATCGGGCCGATGTGCCCGACGTGGCTACCGCCGATGCCGCACCAGATCTGGACCTGGATCGTGCGATCGGGCAACTGGCCGAGCGGCAGCAGCTCGTCGTCCAGCTGCACTACTTCCTGGGGTTGACCGTCGCCGAGACCGCAGCCGTCATGGGCTGTTCGGCCGGCACGGTGAAATCCACCCTCTTCGACGCGCGGGCCCGCCTGCGCCGACTGCTGGGAGATGACGATGGGCACTGACGGCGCGACTGACTTGGATGCCGCCATGGTGGACCGACTTGCACGGGCGGGTGACCGGTGGCGCGCAGCTAATGGCGCCGCTGCCGAGGTCGACTTCGCTGCCCTCGGTGTCGGTGCGCTGGACGTCGGCGGTGGGGACGAACCGTTTGATGTGTTGGCCACGCCCGCTGCCGATGCTCCGACCCCCCGTCGCCGCCGTCGGCTCTGGCTGGCGGCTTCGGTCGGGGTTGCTGCCGCCGTGGCCGCGGCCGTCCTGGTGGTCCAGTTCGGTGGGACACCCGGTGACGGTGTGCCGGACCCGGCAATCGGTGGCTCAGGAACCCAGTTGATCGGCACCGACTGGACCTTGTCCGCGATTGAGCTCGGTACCCAATCGATCACACCCGCCGGAGCAGCGGCGTTGCGTATCGACGGCGGTCAGCTGGGCGGCAACGACGGATGCAACCACTTCGGCGGCACAGTTACCGTCTCAGCGAAGACGCTGACGATCGGCGACCTTGCCTTCACGGCGATGGGCTGCCTGGACCCGTCGGTGACCCGGACCAGCAACGCCGTGCATGCCATCGCTACCGGTGCGGTGGGCTGGTCGATCTCCGATGACACGCTGACGATCACCAAAACCGGCACGGGATCGCTCACCTATCAGGCGGTCCGGCACACCACGACCACCGACCCGAAGGCCCTCGTCGGTGTTGATTGGCTGCTCGGTTCGGTGATCGAGGGCAACACCGCCCACAGCGTTGGCGTCGCATCCGGGCGCCGCAGCCCCGACCTGCGCTTCGACGGCAAGGGACACTTCCGTGGGTTTGATGGATGTAACGGCTTCAGTGGTAACGCGACCTTTCCTTCGCCTGGCCGTTTGAATCTCGCCATGACAATCGAGACGACAGTGCTTTGTTCCGGCTCGCTGATGGTCAACAAGATCATGGTCAGCGGTGACACCTGGTCGATCACCGACAACCAATTGACGATCACCAAGAGCGGCGTGGGTGCGCTTGTATATACGCCGGACATCGACCCGGGGTTCACCGGCTCGTCCGGCTCGCCCTCCGGGTTGCCATCGGCAACGTCCACGAAGTGATCGCCTCGCCAAGACACGTCCAGTTCACGGTCGATCAGCTTCGTGCCCAACTCGAGGGCGTCCATTGCGCCCGACCGGTTGCTTGCACTCTCCGGGGTCGAGTGCCAGACTTGAGTTAGCACTCGGCTAGGCTGAGTGCCAGTTGGTTGCCGTGAGGCGCTCCCATGAGCTCCGTCCGTCGCGGGCACTGCTGCCGACTAGACAAACGTTGTTCACTGAAGGGACGACCCCGTATGGCTAAGTTGATCGCGTTCGACGAAGAGGCGCGCCGCGGCCTCGAGCGGGGAATGAACATCCTCGCCGACGCCGTCAAGGTGACGCTCGGCCCCAAGGGCCGCAACGTCGTGCTGGAGAAGAAGTGGGGCGCTCCCACGATCACCAACGACGGCGTCTCCATCGCCAAGGAGATCGAGCTCGAGGACCCGTACGAGAAGATCGGGGCCGAGCTCGTCAAAGAGGTAGCCAAGAAGACCGACGACGTGGCCGGTGACGGCACCACGACGGCGACCGTCCTGGCGCAGGCCATCGTCGTCGAAGGCACCAAGTCGGTCGCCGCGGGTATGAACCCGATGGATCTGAAG
>JBDTDN010000023.1:0-5704 GCA_039923055.1 Jatrophihabitantaceae bacterium | reverse complement strand
CTTTCCGTGCTCTCCGGCTCGCACATGTCGGTCGTGCCGGAGGTAGTTGAGGGGCTTCGCGCAGCGGGACTCGGCGATGTGCCGGTGATCGCTGGCGGGATCATTCCAGTTGCCGACGCGGACGCGCTGCTCGCGGCCGGAGTTGCTCGGGTGTTTACGCCGAAAGACTTCGAGATCACCGACGTGCTGGGCCAGATCGTGGACGCCATCGAGCAGGCCCGCGCCTGACATTGACCCCAGATTGTGGGGGAGATCAAGGTGCGGGCCGGATCGGGTAGCGTCGCGTTCCGTGCGCCTTGTCATCGCCCGTTGCAGCGTCGACTACGTCGGCCGGCTCACCGCCCACCTCCCGCTGGCCAAGCGTCTGCTCGTGGTCAAGGCTGACGGTTCGGTGTTGGTGCATTCGGACGGCGGTTCCTACAAGCCGCTGAACTGGATGAGCCCGCCGTGCAGGCTGAACGAGGCCGAGGGCACCTGGACGGTCACGAACAAGTCCGGTGAACAATTGGTTATCACCATCGAGTCGATCGAGCACGATTCCGCCCACGTCCTCGGCGTCGATCCGGGCCTGGTCAAGGATGGCGTCGAGGCACACCTGCAGAAACTGCTCGCCGAGCACATCCACACCCTCGGCGAGGGGTATCGCCTGGTACGGCGCGAGTTTCCGACGCCGATCGGACCGGTCGACATCATGGCGCGCGACGCTGACGGGTTGTCGGTGGCCGTGGAGATCAAACGCCGCGGTGAGATCGACGGGGTGGAGCAGTTGACGCGCTACCTGGACCTGCTGAACCGTGACCCGCTGCTGGCGCCGGTTCGGGGCGTGTTCGCGGCGCAGGAGATCAAGCCGCAGGCACGCATCCTGGCCGAAGATCGCGGGATTGCCTGCGTCGTTCTGGACTACGACGTGCTGCGTGGCATCGACAACGTGGCGGACCGCCTGTTCTGAGCCTGGGGCGCCTGTGATCGGACCAGGCAACCCTCAGCCGGATGCCGAAGCGGGCTGCGGCAGACTGGAGTTCCTGGACTGCAGGCCGAAAAGTTACCGACCGGTAAGGTAACGCGGGTCGTTAGCACTCATTGGAGGATGTTCATGGCTCGCGAGTTCAAGCAGGTCGGCGTGATCGGTCTCGGCACGATGGGCGCCGGTATCGCGGAGGTCTTCGCCCGTAACGGCGTCTCGGTCGTGGCCATCGAGAGCGACGACGCCGGCGTGGACCGCGGTCGCGGTCACCTGGAGCACTCAACGGGCCGGGCGGTTGCCGGCGGCAAGCTGACCGAGGCCGACCAGCAGGCCTTGCTCGGCCGGATCAGCTATGGCACCGACCTCCACGCACTTGCCGACGTCGACCTGGTGATCGAGGCCGTTCCGGAGAAACTCGACCTCAAGCGAGCGATCTTCACCCAGGTGGACAAGATCTGTAAGCCCGAGACAATTCTGGCGACGAATACGTCCTCGCTGTCGGTTACCGAGATCGCCGTCTCCACCGGCCGCCCGGGCAAGGTCATCGGCCTGCACTTCTTCAACCCTGCGCCGGTCATGAAGCTGGTCGAGGTGATCCGCAGCGTCGTCACCGAACAGGACGTCGTCGACGACATCGAGGCGTTCGCGGCGACGATCGGCAAGGTCGACGTCACGGTCGGCGACCGTGCCGGCTTCATCGCCAACGCCCTGCTGTTCGGCTACCTCAACCACGCCGCCTCGCTGTACGAGTCGCGCTACGCCAGCCGCGAGGATATCGACGCGGCGATGAAGCTCGGCTGTGGTCTGCCGATGGGCCCGCTTGCGCTGCTGGACCTGATCGGCCTGGACACGGCATACGAGATCCTGGACACGATGTACAAGCAGAGCCGCGACCGCCTGCACGCCCCGAAGCCGATCTTCAAGCAGATGATCACTGCTGGCCTGCTCGGGCGCAAGTCCGGCAGAGGCTTCTACAGCTACGACGTCTCCGGTTCGCCCAAGGTCGTAGCCGACCCGGCGACGCCGACCGCGGGTAACGTCCTCGCAGGCGCACGCTCGGTGTCGAAGGTTGGCGTGATCGGCTCCGGCACGATGGCCACCGGCATCATCGAGGTCTTCGCCAAGGCGGGCTTCGACGTCACGTTCGTGGCACGTGGGCAGGCCAAGGTGGCCGGCGTCGTCGCCGCGCTGACCAGGTCGATGGACAAGGGCGTCCAGCGCGGCAAGCTCACCGAGCAGGCACGCGATCAGGCCCTGGCATGCGTCCACGGCATCGTCTCGGTGGACGGGCTGGGCGAGGTCGATCTCGTCGTGGAGGCGATCGCGGAGGATCTGGCCGTCAAGCAGGCGGTCTTCGGTGCGCTGGACGAGGTGTGCAAGCCCGGTACTGTGCTGGCCACCACGACCTCGTCCTTGCCGGTCGTCGCGATCGCCGCAGCCACCTCACGCCCGGCAGATGTGATCGGAATGCACTTCTTCAACCCGGCTTCGATCATGAAGCTGGTCGAGGTCGTCACGACGGTCTCGACCGCTGCCGACGTCGAGGCGACCGTTCTGGACGTCACCGCCAAGATCGGCAAGCACGCCGTCCGGTGCGGGGACCGCGCCGGGTTCATCGTCAACGCGCTGCTGTTCCCGTATCTGAACGACGCGATCAAGATGCTCGAGGCGCACTACGCCACGGCCGACGACATCGACTCGGCGATGAAGGTCGGCTGCGGCTATCCGATGGGTCCGTTCGAACTGTTGGACGTCGTCGGCAATGACGTGTCGCTGGCGATCGAGCGCGAGTTGTACCTGGAGTTCCGCGAGCCAGGCTTCGCGCCCGCGCCGCTGCTGGAGCATCTGGTCACCGCTGGCCGCCTGGGTCGCAAGACCGGCAAGGGTTTCCGCGACTATTCCTGATTAGCCACGCAACACGGTCCTCGCTCATCGCGTTGTGGTGCGGTAATGCCACGACACCACCGGCGTCGACGGGACGGCGCTGCGGCGACGGATCGACCGCTGACAGTGCTGGGCGAGCGTCGTGAGTCATGGCGCGGCGAGGATTACGCGGTGCGTGCGGTGACCGCGCACGGAGCGAGCAAGGTGTACCGGTGCCCCGGGTGTGATCAGCAGGTAGGGCTGGGGGTGCCGCACGTCGTCACCTGGCCGGCCGGTGACGACGATGCCACCGATCGGCGGCACTGGCACACCCCGTGCTGGACGGCTCGCGAACACCGCCGCCCCACCCGCTGAGCGGTGAAATATCGCTGCAGCGGAGAGCCGAGGTCTCCGCTGGGGGCGTCAGGCGCCAGCGGAGGTGATCAGGGCGTCGGGGGAGTCGCGGCCAACGACTTGTCCAGCGCATCGCCGAGCCGGCCGTGCAGGGTCCGCAGCGAGTTGTGAGCCTCGTCGCGAGCGGCGTGGATACGGCGGACCTCCTGCGTCGCTTCGGAAACCAGGCGCGCCGCGTGTTCCTGCGCGCTGGTGACGGTTTGCTCAGCCGCGGCCGCGGCATCGGCCAACTCTCGTTCGATGGCTGCGTTCTCGGTCGTGCGTCGGGCGCGTAGCGTGATCTCGAAGTCTTCGGCGGCCTGCTCGCGCGCGGCGTTCGACTGCTGCTCCAGCCGCTCCCGTTCGGACGCGGCCTCCGCATTCAATCGATCCCGCGTCGCCTGCGCCTCGGCATTGAGCCGGGCGCGCTCAGCGGCGGCCTCGCTGGTGAGCCGATCCTCCTCCAGCCGCGTTGCCTCGATGCCGGCAGCGAGATCTCGCTCGACACCCTCGCGGTGCGTGGTGGCCTCAGCCACCCGCCGCCGAAACGTCTCATCCGCATCGCTCTGCCGGGCCGTGGCTTCCTCGATGATCCGGGCCGCCTCGGACTGGGCTGCAGCGCGGGTACGGGCCGCGCTGTCTGCAGCGCCGTTGCGGACCAGTTCGGCCTGCGTCTCGGACTCATGGCGGATCGTCGCGGCTTCGGCCTGGGCGGCGGCCAGCATGGCCTGCACACGAGGTTCGGCGTTCTCGGTAGTGACGGTCTCGGTCGCTGAACGCAACTGCCGCCGTAATGACTCGATCTGAGCTTGAGAGCTGGCCAGTTGGGCCGCAATATCGGCACTGTGTGCCGCCGCTGCATCCCGTTCGGTGGCCGCGGCGCGCAGGTCATCGTCGAGCCGGGTCAGGTACTTGTCCACCTGCGTGCGGTCGTAGCCACGGATAGCTGGGTCGAAGCCGCGGTGCGACTCGAAGATGGGCAGGACGTCAGAGGCGTGTTCCGAAGTCATACTGACAATCGTCGCACTCCGGACCCGGTTCGCCCAAGGTCGCTCAGCGCGGTCGCTGTTGGACGAGCATCGGGCCAGTCGTAACCGCCGGTCGATCAGTGCCCGCGGAAACGGTTGATCTGATCGATGTGCGCCGCCCGTAACTGTTCGTTGCGCACGCCCAGGCCCTCTTCGGGGGCAAGACAGAGCACGCCGACCTTGCCCTGATGCAGGTTGCGGTGCACTTCGAGGGTGGCCTCGCCGGTTTCGGCCAGCGGATAGACCTTGGATAGGGTGGGATGGATGGCGCCCTTGGCGATCAGCCGGTTGGCCTCCCATGATTCGCGGTAGTTCGCGAAGTGCGAGCCGACGATCCGTTTGAGCGTCATCCAGAGGTACCGATTGTCGTACTCGTGCATGAAGCCGGACGTAGAGGCGCAGGTAACAATCGTGCCGCCGCGCTTGGTGACGTAGACGGACGCACCGAACGTCTCGCGGCCCGGGTGCTCAAAGACTATGTCCGGGTCCTCGCCGCCGGTGAGTTCACGGATCTTCTTGCCCAGTCGTTTCCACTCCGACGGCTGCTGCTCGCCGTCTTTCCAGAACTCGTAGCCCTCGGCGCGGCGGTCGATGATCAGCGCGGCACCCATCGCGCGGCACAGCTCGGCCTTCTCCGGCGAGGAGACGACACAGACTGGCGTTGCGCCCCCGTTGAGTGCGAACTGCGTGGCGTAGGACCCCAGCCCGCCTGATGCACCCCAGATCAGCACGACGTCGCCCTGCTTCATGTTCGCGCCGTGGTGGCTGACGAGTTGGCGGTACGCCGTGGAGTTCACCAGTCCAGGAGCAGCAGCCTCCTCCCAGGTCAGATGACCGGCCTTGGGCATCAGCTGGTTGGACTTGACCAGAGCGAGCTCGGCCAGGCCTCCGAAGTTCGTCTCGAAACCCCAGATGCGTTGCTGTGGGTCCATCATCGTGTCGTCGTGGCCCTGATGGTCCTCAAGCTCGACGGACAGGCAGTGCGCGACAACCTCATCGCCCGCCTTCCACTTCGTGACGCCAGGACCGACGCGCAGCACTACTCCGGCCAGGTCCGAACCGACGACGTGATAGGGCTGATCGTGTTTGCGTGCCAGCTCGGAGCTCTTGCCGTAGCGCTGCAGAAAGCTGAACGTCGAGACCGGTTCGAAAATGGACGTCCACACCGTGTTGTAGTTGATCGCGCTGGCCATGACGGCGACCAGTGCCTCGCCCGGTCCGATCTCCGGCGTTGGTACGCGCTGTAGGTGCAGGCTCTTGCGGGGGTCCTTGTCGCGGGAATCGAGTCCGTCGAACATGTTCTGCTCGTCCGCGCGTACGACCATGCCCTGATACGACTCAGGCACCGGAAGATCGGCAAGGGCGGCCAGCTCGTCGTTCAGGATGGCCGAGCGGATATCGGCTAGCGCGCTCTCGGCGGCACTTTCTGTCGCGTTGTCCATGTGCGGGGCCTCCA
>JBDTDN010000022.1:0-2503 GCA_039923055.1 Jatrophihabitantaceae bacterium | reverse complement strand
CCACGGCGCTCTGTCATGAGGTGAAGCTGGATCGGAGTCTAGTCCGGCTTGCTGTGAGTTTCCCGGTGCGGGCCCCTGACCCTCCGTGAGGAACGAGACCGACGGCCAGGTACGCCCCCGCGCGAGATTAAGAGCCGTTTGACTTTGACCCCCACAGGGGGTGCACTGGAGAGTGCAGAGACCCTGCCGGTCTGGAACCGCCCTCGTTGCCTTACGGCCACGATCTCGTGAGCATCAAGCTCACCGCATCCAGAGACCCCAACTTGGTTCTTGATCCCTTCGCCATCGACCGCGCTGTTCGGTCGTGCGCTCTAGCAAGCCGACGCCCTCGGCGTGCGCCGGTCGCGATTGCTGCTCGCTGACTACAAGAACTGAAAGGCATCGGCAATGACACACCAGTTGACGGCCCTCGGCAGTGCCAGCTGAGATGAGGATCGTAGTGGCTCTCGGCGGCAATGCCCTCGTTCAGCGCGGTGACAAACTCGACGCCACGGTCCAGGTCGGCCACGTGCGCGCGGCCGCGCAAGCGTTGGCGCCGCTGGCGAATGAACACGACCTGCTCATCTGCCACGGCAACGGCCCGCAGGTCGGCATGCTCGCCTTGGAGAGCGCCTCCGACTCCACCCTTACCCGACCGTATCCCCTGGATGACCTGGTTGCGCAGACGCAAGGCATGATCGGCTATTGGTTGATCCAGTCACTAGGCAACGTCGGCGTACGTAAGCCGATCCTCAGTCTCATCACTCAAACCGTCGTCGACGCGGCCGATCCTGCCTTCAGTGCGCCGGACAAGTTCGTCGGGCCCGGCTACTCCCAGGAACAGGCCGACAAGCTCGCGCGCCAGCACGGCTGGAGTGTCGCTAAGGATGGCGAGCGTTGGCGGCGGGTGGTCGCCTCACCGGAACCGCGGCGCATTGTCGAGCAAAGCTCCGTTACCGGGCTGCTGGACACCGGTGCGGTGGTGATCTGCGGGGGCGGCGGAGGGGCGGCGGTCACTGCCAGCAACGATGGGCGGTTGGCAGGTATCGAGGCCGTGGTGGACAAGGACTATGTGTCGGCGATGCTGGCGATCGCGGTCGGCGCCCATCGGCTACTCGTGTTGACCGACGTCTCGGCCGTGATGACGGACTTCGGAACGGCGAAGCAGGCACCGCTGAGCCACCTGAACCTTGACGAGCTGGCCGGGATGTCCTTCCCGGCCGGATCGATGGCTCCCAAGATCGAGGGTTGCCGCCGGTTCGTGGCCGCGACCGGCGGCACGGCATCGATCGGCTTGCTGACCGACGCTGCAGACCTGTTGGCCGGAACAGCGGGCACCACTATCTCTGCCTCGACCCGACGCCAGCCCGAGGCAACTGGATCGCAGGAGCCGCAACCCATGAGCACAAGGAATTGATCATGACGAGCACCCGGACACTAGAACCCGAACTGCTACACCGGATGGACGCGTACTGGCGGGCAGCGAATTACCTGTCCGTCGGACAGATCTACCTGTACGACAATCCGCTGTTGAAGCGACCGTTGGCGCTGTCGGACGTGAAGCCGTTGGTAGTGGGGCACTGGGGGACGACGCCCGGCCAGAACTTCATCTACGTGCACCTGAACCGGGTGATCACCAAGTACGACCTGGACATGTTCTACGTCGCCGGTCCCGGACACGGTGGCCCGGCACTGGTCGCCAACACCTACCTGGAGGGCACCTACAGCGAGATCTACCCCGACGTATGCCAGGACGAGTCGGGCCTGAAGCGTCTGTTCACCCAGTTCTCCTTCCCCGGCGGTATTTCCAGTCACGTCGCGCCGACGACCCCGGGTTCGATCCATGAAGGTGGCGAACTCGGCTACTCGCTGAGTCACGCCTTCGGGGCCGTGTTCGACAACCCCGACCTGATCGTCGCCTGCGTGATCGGCGATGGGGAGGCCGAGACCGGCCCGCTGGCCACGGCCTGGCACTCCACCAAGTTCCTCAACCCGGTCAACGACGGGGCGGTGCTGCCGATCCTGCACCTGAACGGCTACAAGATCAGCAACCCCACTGTGTTGGCCCGCATCGAGCCCGAGGAGTTGGATCAGTTCCTGCGCGGGTGCGGCTGGGATCCGCGCTACGTCGAAGGCGACGACCCCGAGACGATGCACGAACTGATGGCGACCGTCGCCGACGAGACGGTCGAGGCGATCCATGACATCCAGAACGACGCCCGCACCGGCAGCACCACGGCCAGACCACGATGGCCGATGATCGTGCTGCGTTCCCCGAAGGGTTGGACCGGGCCGAAAGTGGTCGACGGGGTGCAGATCGAGGGCACCTTCCACGCGCACCAGGTACCGCTGATCGTGGACGAGGCGCATCCCGAACACGTCGAGGAACTGGATAGGTGGATGCGCAGCTACAAACCCGATGAGCTGTTCGACCAGGACGGACGGCTGCTCGCCGACCTGGCTTCCCTCGCCCCGCAAGGCGATCGCCGGATGGGCGCCAACCCGCACACCAACGGCGGACTGC
>JBDTDN010000021.1:0-3300 GCA_039923055.1 Jatrophihabitantaceae bacterium | reverse complement strand
CCTCGCGCGCCAGCCGCCGTGTCATCTCGAAGGAGTCCGCGTCCGAGACCGCCACGATCTCGTCACACACGTCCCGGTCGTACGTCGTCGGCCAGAAGTCCTCGCCAACCCCCTCGACCAGGTACGGCCGTCCGGTTCCCCCGGAGTAGACCGACCCCTCCGGGTCCGCGCCGATCACCTGCACCGGGCCGCGTTCCTTCAGATACCGCCCGGTGCCGCTGATCGTGCCGCCCGTCCCGACACCGGCGACGAAGTGCGTGATCCGCCCGTCGGTCTGTTCCCAGAGCTCCGGGCCAGTCGTCTCGTAGTGCGACTGCGGGTTGGCCGGGTTGGCGTACTGGTCCGGCTTCCAGCCGCCGGGCGTCTCGCGGGCCAGCCGGTCCGAGACCGAGTAGTACGAGCGTGGGTCTTCCGGCGCGACGGCCGTCGGGCACACGACGACCTGTGCTCCGTACGCCCGCAGTGTGTCGATCTTGTCCCCGCTGACCTTGTCGGGGCAGACGAAGATGCAGTGGTAACCACGCTGTTGGGCGACCAGTGCCAGCCCTATACCGGTGTTTCCGGACGTCGGCTCGACTATCGTGCCGCCGGGTTGCAACGCCCCAGACGCCTCGGCGGCATCGATCATCCGCAGCGCGATCCGGTCCTTCACCGAACCGCCGGGGTTGAAGTACTCCACCTTGGCCAGGATCGTGGGCGCGTTCGGTCCCAGAGTTGCCGTGACCGAGCGCAGCCGGACCAGCGGGGTGTTGCCGACCAGGTCCAGAACTGATTCCGAATAGCGCATGACCTCACGCTAGCCTCGACGGCGAGCGATAAGGGAGCAGCAGAGGTGAGTCGGGCGAGCAAAGCGAAGAAGATTGCCACGGCCGCCGCGTACGGCGGTGGCGGCGTCGGCGCTGTGGGCGCGCTCGGTGGCGCGGCCCTGATCGGCGTCATGTTCGGCGAGAGCCGCATCGCCCGGCACCGCATCCCGATCGCAGTCGAGGATCCACCGATCTCGCACGACACGATCTGGGCTGCGGCGGGGGTCAGCCGCAGCCGTCCACCGATCCGCATCGTCATGCTGGGCGACTCGACGGCGGCCGGCTACGGGGTCCACCGCGACCGCGACACCCCGGCGGCACAACTCGCGATCGGAATCTCCGATGCGGCACGCCGGCCAGTGCACGTCACCAATGTTGCCGTGGTCGGCGCCGAGTCGCACGAGTTGGCCGCCCAGGTCGACGCCCTGCGCGGCCGACGCGGAATTGAGCTTGCCGTGATCATGATCGGCGCCAACGACGTCACCGAACGGACCCGGCCGGCGGTACCGGTCCGGTTCCTGGCCGACGCGGTCACTGCCCTGCGCGTGCTGGGTGCGGACGTTGTGGTCGGCACCTGCCCCGACCTCGGCACTATCCGCCCGTTGCCGCAACCCCTGAGGTGGTACGCGCGCCGGCTGTCCCGTCGACTCGCCGCTGCCCAAACCGTCGCAGTCGTCCAGGCCGGTGGCCGGACCGTGTCCCTCGGCGACCTGCTCGGACCGCTGTTCGCCACCCATCGCGAGTTCTTCGCCGATGACCAGTTCCATCCGTCCGCCGCCGGGTACGCCGAGGCAACACGCGCGATTCTGCCGTCGTGCCTGGACGCACTTGGTTTGCGCACGCGCGCGACGTCTGCGAGCCCGTTCACCACCCGTCGCGCAAAGCCGGTAGCCAAGGCCGCGGTGCAGGCCGCCAGCCGACCCGGCAGCGAGGTCGCCGCAGTCGAACGCGCCGGGTCGTCGACGCGTCGGGGCCGGTTCGCTCACCTGCGCCGACGCCGCCAACCGCTCACGGTTGCGTCGCCGGAGAGCGCGACCTCGAGCGAGCCAGAGCCGACCGCGGATAGGAGACATCGGCCACCAGCCCGCTGACATAGCCGCGCGCGGGTGAGAGCATCCGGTGAGGCCGACCACACATTTATTAGGAGCTATCGATGCCCGAAGCCGTAATCGTCTCTGCCGCCCGTTCCCCGATCGGTCGGGCCGTCAAGGGCTCGCTCGCCACCATGCGCCCGGACGATCTGGCCACCCAGATCGTCCGCGCTGCCCTGGACCAAGTCCCGGCGCTGGATCCGCACGACATCGTTGACCTGATGCTCGGCTGCGGGCAGCCCGGTGGCGAGGGGGGATTCAACCTGGGTCGGATCGTCGCTGTCCAGCTCGGCTACGACTTCATGCCCGGCACAACCGTCAACCGCTACTGCTCGTCCTCATTACAGACGTCCCGGATGGCCTTCCACGCGATCAAGGCCGGGGAAGGCGACGTCTTCATCTCCGCCGGGGTCGAGGCAGTCTCCAGCTACGCCCGTGGAAACTCCGACGGCTGGCCGAACACCCACAATTCGCGCTACGCCGACGCCGAGGCGCGCACCGCTTCCGTCGCCGCCGAGGGGTCGGCCGAATGGCACGACCCGCGCGAGGACGACACGATCCCGGACGTCTACATCGCGATGGGGCAGACCGCCGAGAACGTCGCCCGGCTCAAGGACGTCAGCCGCGAGGACATGGACCACTTCGGTGTCCGCTCGCAGAACCTCGCCGAGGCCGCCATCGCCAACGGGTTCTGGGCCGGCGACATCACGCCGGTGACACTGGGCGACGGCACGGTCGTGTCGAAGGACGACGGCCCCCGCGCCGGCGTCACCTACGACGCGGTGTCCGGCCTGAAGCCGGTCTTTCGTCCAGACGGCCGGGTCACCGCCGGAAACTGCTGCCCTCTGAACGACGGCGCCGCCGCCCTGGTAATCATGAGCGACACCAAGGCCGCCGCGCTCGGGCTGACGCCGCTCGCCCGCATTGTCGCCACCGGCGTCTCGGCCCTATCGCCGGAGATCATGGGCCTGGGGCCGGTCCAGGCGTCCACACGCGCATTGGCGCGCGCCGGCATGAGCATCGGCGACATGGACCTCGTCGAGATCAACGAGGCCTTCGCGGCGCAGGTGCTGCCGTCCCAACGTGAGCTGGGCATCGACATGGACCGGCTGAACGTCAACGGCGGCGCGATCGCAGTCGGCCACCCGTTCGGCATGACCGGCGCCCGCATCACCACCACGCTGATCCACTCCCTTCAGGCGCGCGACAAGCAGTTCGGCCTGGAGACGATGTGCGTGGGCGGCGGTCAGGGCATGGCGATGGTCATCGAGCGGTTGTCCTGACACCAGCGGCTATGCACGGCGATCCGTACCTTCGCGGGTCCGGAGTCGTTGAATAATCTGAGCGACTCCGGACATCCGTGGGGGAATGTCCGGATCAGCCACTAGAGACGGGCCCGGAAG
>JBDTDN010000020.1:0-3328 GCA_039923055.1 Jatrophihabitantaceae bacterium | reverse complement strand
GGCGGCTGCTCCTGGGTGTCGGGACTGTTCGGCGGCAGCAACCCGGACAAGGGCGTTGCGGTGTCAGTGTTCGACGTCGCGGTGGGCGACTGCTTCCAGACGATCACCGACCAGAAGGACGTCAGGGCGGAATTGTCCAGCCTGACCAAGGTGCCGTGCACTGTCCCGCATCAGCAGGAGGCGTACGCGATCATCCAGTACACGACAACCGGCGCCGCCCCGGGCGCCACGACACCGGCGGCTGACGCGGCGTTCCCCGGCCAAACCGTCCTCGACACGTTCGCCAAGGGCGCCTGCGCCACGGCATACACCGACTATGTGGGCGTCACCTACCTGGACTCGCAGTACTACTTCACCTACCTGTTGCCATCCGCGCGGGGGTGGCAACAGGGTGACGATCGATCTGTGGTCTGCTTCGTGATCACTACCGGTCGTCCGCTGACGGCAACGGTCAAGGGGACCAAGGAGTAACCATGGAGTACGGCACAAGGAATGCCGACAACACGGCCATTGGCGCGCGGAGCGCCGAAAGGGGATAGGGATGGGCAAGCCGAATGTGGTGCTGGGCGCGTCGACCATGTGCAGTTTCGGGATGGCACCGGGAACGCTGCTGGCGACGTCGAGCCCGACGGTGATCATCGAGAGCCGGCCGGCGGCGACCATCATGGACAATGCGCCGATAGCCAACGTCGTTCCGTTCGGTATGTGTCAGTCGTTGGCCAACCCGATGGTGGCGGCCGCGACGGCCGCCGCGCTCGGTGTGCTGACGCCGATGCCCTGCATCCCGGCCATCGCGGCACCCTGGGCGCCGATGGCGCCTCAGACATTGATCGGGAACAAGCCGGCACTGGTCGCCGGATCAATCCTGACCTGCGTGTATGGCGGCGTCATCCAAGTCACCATGCCAGGGGCCACCCGGACCCTGTCCGCCTGAACCGGTTCGGAGGCGGACGATGCCCATTCCGCCCGATGAAGGCTGGGCTTCAGCTTGCACGGAAGAGTGAATAATCGATTTCGACCATACGGCTGAACGGATGGTTTTCACCCTTAGATAGAGATCATATTGGCATCTGGGTGACTTCTATTTCGGAGCGTGACGATCGGTGCCATGATCCAATGCGGGCCGCAGTCGCGACGTGGCCCACCGAAGAGAGCAGAGATCTCCACCGACCTCGACCTCGGATCCGGGACCGCAACCTGGATCGAAGGCCGTCGTCGCCCCCCGTAGGAATCGACCGACAGGAGTGGGAATGCCCACCTACGCAGCACCAGGTGTGTACGTCGAAGAAGTGCCGTCCTCGCAGAAGGTGCTGTCCGCGGCACCCACTGCGATCGCTGCCTTCGTCGGCTTCACGGAGAAGGCACCGCACGACAACCCGAACGACCCGGACGGGCTCGCCCCGCGTCTGGTGACCAGTTGGACACAGTTCGAATCGCTGTATGGAAGCTTCGTTAAGGGAGCGGTCCTACCGCTGTCGGTGTACGGATACTTCGCCAATGGTGGGTCGTTGGCCTATGTAGTCCGGGTGCCCAACACAGCGCCATCCGGCGAGCCGTCCAAACTCGAACTCCCCGCATCGGACCGCGCGCTCGGGCTGCCCATCGCGGTGGAGAGCCTGGAGCCGGACGCGGAACTGTCGATTCACGTGGCGACGGCCGAGACCGACGAGGACGGGCCGAGCCCGTTCAACCTCACTGTGCTGTCCGGCGGTCAGGTGGTCGAGTCCTTCGACAACCTCACGCTGACCCCCGGCGACCGGAATGCGGCCACCGTCGTCAATGGCACCTCGACCAAGGTCAAGGTCGAGGTTCTGTTAGACGCCAAGGCCGACCTGTCCGGCCAGATCGAGATCCTCAGGCCGGGCACCTACGCGTTGGAAAAGGCCGCCCCGACCCCGGTCGCGGTGAATGGTCGCAAGTTCGCCGGCTCCGAGTCCGCGCGGCAGGGCATCAACGGC
The DNA here is from genome assembly GCA_039923055.1 of Jatrophihabitantaceae bacterium. Classification (GTDB taxonomy): domain Bacteria; phylum Actinomycetota; class Actinomycetes; order Mycobacteriales; family Jatrophihabitantaceae; genus DASXYU01. Next base: position 1,370 of record JBDTDN010000020.1, on the reverse strand, counting down.
CTGGCGGTCGCCGAGGACGTCACCATCGTGCTCGTCCCCGACCTGATCACGGCCGCCACCAAGGCGGACGGATCGGTCGACCTGGGCCTGTGGAAGGCCGTGCAGACGTCGCTGATCTCGCACTGCGAGCAGCACGGAAATCGGATGGCGCTGCTCGATGCGCCGCCCGGAATGTCCCCGCAGCAGATCAAGGAATGGCGCAGTGACGTCGCCATGTACGACTCCGCCTACGCCGCGCTGTACTACCCCTGGATCAAGGTGGAGAACCCGATCGGCACCAACGGCGACGCCGAGGTGCTCATCCCACCGAGCGGCCACATCGCCGGCGTGTGGGCACGGACCGACGACACCAGGGGGGTTTGGAAGGCCCCGGCCAACGACACCATCCGCGGCTGCCTGGACGTCGAGTACGCAGTCACCCAGAACGAGCAGGCGGTGCTGAACCCGATCGGCATCAACTGCATCCGGCCGTTCGGCACCCGCGGCATCCGCATCTGGGGCGCCCGCACGCTGGCCAGCGACACCGACTGGCGATACATCAACGTGCGCAGGCTGTTCAACATGATCGAGACCACCATCGCCGAGGGTACTCAATTCGCGGTGTTCGAGCCCAACGACATGACGCTGTGGGAAGGTGTCAAGCGGACACTGGACGGATTCCTGCGCGGGTTGTGGTCGGCTGGCGCGCTGTTCGGTTCGTCGTCGGATCAGGCCTACTATGTCAAGTGCGACGCCGAGACCAACCCACCCGAGTCCATCGACCAGGGCCTGTTGATCGTCGAGGTTGGCATCGCGCCGGTCAAGCCTGCTGAGTTCGTTGTGTTCCGCATAGCCCAGACGAAGCAGTCCTCCAGCTGAGTGTTCCGCCCATCCCGCATTTTCCAGACCTGATCCACATCAACAAAAGGAGCACAGCACATGCCCAGCGCGGAATCCCTGCTGAGTGACGATGCCCTCGTTGCTCAGAACTTCTTCTTGGAAATCGACGGCGAGACCATCGCGTACCTCTCCGGCGTTTCCGGACTCGACATCGAGATGGATGTCGTGACGGCTCACCAGGCCGGCCCGAAGGGCCAGCAGCAGATCATCAAGATGTTGGGCACCCACATCAAGGCGCCCGACCTGAGCCTGACCAGGGTTGCCCCGGTCGACATCACCAAGGACAAGCTCTGGATCTGGTTCAACAAGATCCACGGCGGCGGTATGCCGGTGGGTGGCAGGGCGGCCGAGCGCAAGAATGGCTCGATCGTGCTGTTCGACTCCACGCACTCCGAGGTCGCTCGCTTCAACTTCTACAACGCATGGCCGAGCAAGATCTCGACCGATGCGCTGTCGGTGGAGTCGAACGACCCGGTCAAGGAGACCATCAC
>JBDTDN010000019.1:0-8930 GCA_039923055.1 Jatrophihabitantaceae bacterium | reverse complement strand
GGCATCTTCGTGATGTTGACGGCGCTGTATTGGGTGGTGTTGCTCACGCTGGCAGGGCGGGTGAGCGCGTGGATGACCTCCCCGCGGGTGCGCCGCCGACTCGATGCGATGACCGGAGCGGTGCTGATCGGGTTCGGAGCGAGTCTGGTCGCCGAGTCCTGAACCGCGGCATGATCAGGTCATGACACACGAGGTTCGCGGAGTAGTCAGTCTCGCCAAGGGCGAGCCGGTTCGGTTGGAGACGATATTGGTCCCTGATCCCGGTCCGGGTGAGGCGTTGGTAAACGTGCAGGCGTGCGGGGTCTGTCATACCGATCTGCACTATCGCGAGGGCGGCATCAACGACGATTTCCCGTTCCTGTTGGGGCATGAGGCCTCCGGCATCGTCGAATCGGTCGGCGACGGCGTCACGGACGTTGAGTCCGGCGACTTCGTCATCCTCAACTGGCGCGCGGTGTGTGGCACGTGCCGCGCGTGCCGACGGGGCCGCCCGCAGTACTGCTTCAGCACGTTCAACGCCACGCGGCAGATGACGCTTTCCGATGGTCGGCCACTGTCGCCGGCCCTGGGTATCGGGGCGTTTGCCGAAAAGACCCTGGTGCATGCCGGCCAGTGCACGAAGGTCGATCCGGCGGTGTCGCCGCAGGTGGCCGGGCTGCTTGGCTGCGGGGTGATGGCCGGGCTCGGCGCCGCGATCAATACCGGCGGCATCTCGCGGGGCGATTCGGTCGCGGTGATCGGCTGCGGCGGCGTGGGATGCGCGGCGATCGCCGGCGCACGACTGGCCGGTGCCTCGCGGATCATCGCCGTGGACATCGACGATCGCAAGCTTGCGATCGCCCGAGAACTTGGCGCAACCGATGTTGTGAACTCGACTGGCGCCGATCCGGTCGAGGCGATTCGCGCGCTGACCGGCGGCAACGGTGCGGACGTCGTCATCGACGCGGTGGGTCGCCCGGAAACCTATCAGCAGGCGTTCTATGCGCGCGATCTTGCGGGAACCGTCGTGCTGGTCGGCGTACCTACGCCGAACATGCAACTGGAACTGCCACTGCTGGACGTCTTCGGCCGCGGGGGTTCGCTCAAGTCGTCCTGGTACGGCGACTGCTTGCCCTCGCGCGATTTCCCACTCCTGGTCGACCTGCACCTGCAAGGCCGGTTGCCGCTGGAGAAGTTCGTGTCCGAGACGATTGCGCTGGATCAGGTCGAGGACGCGTTCGCCGCAATGACCCGTGGCGATGTCCTGCGCTCGGTCGTCGTCTTCTGACTGAAAACTGGCGGCGCGCAAGACTGGCGTACGCCGGTCCCATGCGCCACAATGGGCTCATACACATCTCGTGACACAGGATGGACCGCTGGGGAAGGCGTCGCCGTCGAGTCAGGGAGGTGTGCGATGTCGAGCATTCGCACTACAGACCGCACCATGCCATCCACGCGTGGGGTGGTCTACATGCACTGCTGCCCGTCGGCGATCGCCCCGCACGTCGAGTGGGCGCTTGCCGGAGTGCTCGGTCGACCCGCTCGCCTGCAGTGGGCCGGGCAGCCCGCGGCACCGGATCATCTGCGGGCCGAGGCGAACTGGACCGGCCAGGTCGGTACTGGTGGGCGACTGGCCGCATGTCTACGCGCGTGGCCGATGCTGGTCTTCGAGATCACCGAGGACGGCACGTCGGTCAGCGACGGCGAACGGCTTGCCTATGTCCCGGGCCGCGGCTTCCACCGCACGATGACCGGGGCGAACGGCGACGTCGTCGTGGGCGAGGAGCGGTTACGCGGCCTGCTCAGCCGGGCTCGCGACGTTGCTGAGTACCGGCATGCGATCGAGGAACTGATCGGCACGTCCTGGGATGCGGAGTTGGAACCGTACCGCCTCGGTGGCGACGGCCAGCCGGTCACGCTCCTGCACCAAGTGGTCTAGCTACAACGGTATGTTGCCGTGCGCGCCGCGACCGGCCGGTGCGGCGGCCAATGCCTCGGTGATCATCGCGCGGGTGCGGGACGGCTCGATCAGTTCGTCCACCACGCCCAATTCGATGGCCCGAGCGACACCGCCGGCGATCCGTCCGTGCTCCTCGGCCAGCTGTGCGTGTAGTGCTTCACGCTCACCAGGCGCGGCGGCGGCGAGCTTCTTGCGGTGCAGGATGCCGACGGCTGCCGATGCGCCCATGACCGCGACCTCCGCGCCCGGCCAGGCGAACACCCGGTTCGCACCGAGCGAGCGGGAGTTCATCGCGATGTACGCGCCACCGTAGGTCTTGCGCGTCACCAGCGTCACGCGCGGCACGACGGCCTCGCCGAACGCGTGCAACAACTTGGCGCCGCGGCGCACGATGCCGTCCCACTCCTGGCCCACTCCGGGCAGGTAGCCAGGGACGTCCACGAGCACGACCAGCGGAATGCCGAACGCGTCGCACATCCGGACGAATCGCGCAGCCTTCTCCGCCGATGGCGAGTCCAGGCAGCCGCCCAGACGCAGCGGGTTGTTCGCGATAACCCCTACGGTCCGCCCGGTCAGCCGGCCCAAACCGGTCACGATGTTCGGCGCCCACTTGGTGTGCAGCTCGAAGAACGTCCCCTCGTCCAGCACGCCGGCGACCAACGGATGCACGTCGTAGGCGCGCTTCGGGTTCTCCGGCAGCAGCGCAGCCAGGTCATGGTCCGGTCCGATCAGGGACAGGTCGAATGAGCCCTGCTGCGCGAACAGGACGGTTGCGGCGCGTGCGGCCTGCAGGGCCTGTTCCTCGGTGTCGGTGGTGATGTGCACGACACCGCTGCGCCGGCCGTGGGTGTCCGCGCCGCCGAGTGATTCCATGTCGACGTTCTCACCGGTCACAGAGCGGACCACGTCCGGTCCGGTGACGAACACCCGCCCGCTCTGGGACATGATCACCAGATCGGTCAGCGCCGGACCGTACGCGCCGCCACCGGCCGCCGGGCCGAGCACGACCGAGATCTGTGGAACGCGGCCGGACGCGCGGATCATCGCCTGGAATACCAACCCGACCGCGTGCAGGGCCAGCACGCCCTCGGCCAGCCGCGCGCCCCCGGAGTGCCACAGCCCGATCACCGGAACGCGTTCGCGCACCGCGGCGTCGATGGCGTCGACGATGTGCCGACAACCCTCATCGCCCATCGCACCCCCCATGATCGTCGCGTCGGTGCAAAATGCGGTTACCGGCGCGCCCTCGATCGTCCCGCGAGCAGCGAACACACCGCTGGTGTCGCGGGGTCGCAGTGCCTGCAGCGAACCGGCGTCGAAGAGGTTCTCCAGCCGCAGCTGGGGATCGCGTGGGTCACGGTCGGATTGAACAGCGGACTGGGCCGGCTGCGCGGGTTCGGCAATGAGCGTCATCGGAGACTCTCCTTCACACCTTCCGGAACAGCAGGGCCGTGTTGTGGCCGCCGAAGCCGAAGGAATCATTGAGCGCCGCAGGAACGGTCATCTTGCGGGCTTCGCGTGGCACGTCGACCCGAACATCGTCCGGGTCGTCGAGGTTGATCGTCGGTGGCACCACGTCGTCGCGGACGGCCAGCACGGTGGCGATGGCTTCGATCGCACCGGCTGCGCCGAGAAGGTGGCCAGTCATGGACTTGGTTGCGCTGACCACTGTCTGCTCGCCAAGCAGCTCAGCGATCCACGCGGCCTCGGGTCCATCTCCGGTCGGCGTCGACGTGGCGTGCGCGTTCACGTGTACGACGTCGGTCAGGGCAACGCCGGATCGTTCGATCGCGGCCGCGGCCGCTCGGCGCTGGCCGTTGCCGCCCGGGTCCGGGGCGACGATGTCGTAGGAGTCGGACGTGATCCCCGCACCGCCGAGGACCGCGTACGGGGTACGACCCCGGGCCGCTGCGGACGAGGCGCGTTCGATCACCAGCACGCCGGCACCTTCGCCGAGTACGAAGCCGTCGCGGCCCTTGTCGAACGGGCGGGACGCGCGCTGCGGCTCGTCGTTGCGGGTGCTCATGGCTCGCATCTGCGCGAAGCCGGCGATGTTCAGCGGATGGATGCACGCCTCGGTGCCGCCGACCACGACGATGTCCGCGCGGCCGAGCTGGATCAGGTCCAGACCGTGTGCGATCGCTTCCGAGCCGGACGCACACGCGCTGACGGTGGTATGGACACCGGCGCGCGCGCCGACCTCCAGACCGACATACGCGGCGGGGCCGTTCGGCATGTTCATCGGGATCAGCAACGGGGAGACCCGGCTGGGACCCTTGGCCTGGTAGATGTCGTACTGCGCCAGCAGGCTCGTCACGCCGCCGATGCCGGTGCCGATAACCACGGCGACACGGGTCGGGTCTACGCCGTTCGCCTCGGACGTACCAGTGAAGCCGGCGTCGGCCCAGGCTTCGCGCGCGGCCACGATCGCGGCCTGCTCGCTGCGGTCCAGTCGGCGCGCCTGGACCCGCGGGATGATCTCGGTGGGGTCGACGGCCATCGGCGCGGCGATCCGCACCGTCAGGTCGGCGGCCCAGTCTTGTTCGAGCGCGACGACGCCGGACCGGCCTGCGAGCAGGCCAGCCCAGAACGTCGCCACGTCGCCGCCGAGCGGGGTGGTTGCGCCCAGTCCGGTGACGACAACGTCTTCCATCAGGCGTTGGCTCCGCTGTCGGCAATGAAGCGCACCGCGTCGCCGACGGTCTTCAGCTTGGGCAGTTCGTCGTCGGGGATCTTGACGCCGAACTTCTCTTCGGCAGCCATGGCGACCTCGACCATCGACAGCGAGTCGACGTCCAGGTCGTCGGTGAAGCTCTTCTGATCGGAGACGTCGGCAGCAGCGACGTCGGCGACCTCTTCGAGGATGGAGGCGAGTCCTGCGCGGATCTCGTCGGCACTGGCCACGGGATTTCCCTTCGGTTGGTAGACATCGCCCACGGCGGACGACGCGATTGACGTTACGGGGCGAGCACGACCTGGCCGGCGTATGCGAGACCGGAGCCGAAGCCGAGCAGCAGCACGGCGGCGCCCGAAGCGATCTCGCCGTGTTCGACCATGCGGGACAGGGCGAGCGGGATGCTCGCTGCTGAAGTGTTACCCGACGTGATGATGTCGCGGGCAACCAACACATCGGGGGCGTTCAATTTCCGGGTCAGAGCGTCGATGATCCGCAGGTTCGCCTGGTGCGGCACGAACGCGGCAAGTTCCGTGGGATCAATACCCGCGCGCCGGCATGCCTCCAGTCCGACCGGTGCCATCTGCCCGGTGGCCCAGCGATAGACGGCCTGTCCCTCCTGTCGGAAGAACCCGCTGCCCTCGTCGATCACGACCGTATTGGATTGGGCGCCGTCGCTGCCCCAGACGACCGGTCCCATCCCGACGTGCTCGGACGCACCGATAACCGCAGCGCCGGCGCCATCGGCCAGGATGATGCACGTGCTGCGGTCGCTCATGTCCAGCCAGCCGGAGAACCGCTCGGCGGCCACGACCAATACGTTGCGCGCCTGGCCGCTGCGTACCGCTGCCGATGCGACGTTCAGTGCATACACGAAGCCCGAGCAGCCGGAATTGAGGTCGAACGCGCCCGGTGCCTGGATGCCGAGACGGGCGGCTACTTGCGGTGCTGCCGCCGGGATCGGGGTGGGCATCGTGCAGGTCGCAGCAATGACCAGATCGACATCGGCCGCGGAGATGCCACTGCTGGCAAGAGCCTTACTGCTGGCAGTCTCGGCCATGTCAACGACGCTCTCACCCTCGTCCGCCCACCGACGCTCGGCAATACCGACGCGGCTCTTGATCCATTCATCGTCGGTGTCAACGCCGCGGGCGATCAGGTCATGGTTGGTAATCACGTTGCCCGGTCGGTAGTGCCCTAGGCCGAGGATGCGTGTGTGGGCCGGACCGACTGTGTTGGTGAGCGTCATCGCCTCAGTAGTCCGCTCCGTCGTGGATCCGGACGATGGGTAGACCGGCCGCCACGATGTCGCCATCGTTGCGCAACCACTCGGTCAGAACGCCCGCGCGCGGGGAGACGATCTCGTGCTGGTCGCGGTTGGTGGCGATCGTGCCCAGCCGGGTGCCGCGGGCAAGTTCGGTGCCCTCGTCTAGCCCGGCGGCCCGGGTGAACACGCCCTTGGCCGGGGTGACAACGATTCGGAACTCCGGCGTGTGTTCACCCTGCCCGTGTTGCGGATGGCTGGCGATCAGGGTGCGTGCGGCGTCCAGGTCCGCAGGCGTCTTGATCGCAACCAGGTCGACGCCCGGCAGTTCGCGCTTGGCGATTCCAGCCAGTGCACCGGCGGGGGCCAGTTCGATGGCCGCGGTTACGCCTAGATCACGGCACGTGGCCATACACAGATCCCAGCGGACCGGGAGCGTCACCTGCCGGACGAGTCGGGCAATCAGATCCGCGCCGGTGACCACCGCTGAGCCGTCCGCGTTCGACAGCAGGATCGGCCGCGGATCAGCGATGGACAGCGTCTTCGCGAACTCGGCCAGCGCGGCTTCGGCGGAGGCCATGTACTCGGTGTGGAATGCGCCGGCGACCGCGAGCGGACGGACGCGGGCACCGCCGGGCGGCGCCTCGGCCAGGGCTGCGAGCCGATCCAGGGTGCCCGCGGCGACGATCTGACCGGCACCATTGCGGTTGGCCGGAGTCAGGCCTGCGGCAACGATGCCAGCGGTGACCTCGTCCGCGTCACCGCCGAGCAGCGCGGACATCCCGGTGCGGGCGAGCGCGCAAGCCGCGGCCATCTCCGTGCCTCGGCGGGCGGCGAGTGCTACGGCTTCGACCGGCGTCAGCGCACCCGAGACAGCGGCCGCGGTGAGTTCGCCCACCGAATGCCCGGCGACGACCCGCTCAGCTCCTGACTCCAACCTGAGCTGGCCGGCCACGATGACCCCGAGCGCGACGATCAGTGGCTGAGTGACCGCAGTGTCCTTGATCTGCTCGGCGTCGGCAGTGGTGCCGAGGCGGACCAGGTCCAGGCCGGTCGCGGTGGAGAACGTGGCGATTTGCTCGGCGACACCGGGTAGCTCGAGCCATGGGCTGAGCATGCCGGGCATCTGGGCACCTTGACCGGGAGCAAAGACAGCAATCACAACTCCTACTGTCCCGTGTGGCGGGTGCGTACGGCCAGGACGATCCGGACAGCGTTCAGCGAAGCAAGTTGTAGTAACCCCACAGTAATGGACGGCAGATGTGCGAAATTATCGGGTACATCTTGTTGGGTTAGTTCAATTGCTCGAGTCGCCCCAAGGCCAACGCGACTCGCAGCGTAAATGCGCCGCGCGGGTTATTGGGTGTTTCGCCGCATACCTCGGCCACCCGACGCAACCGGTAGCGGACCGTATTTGCATGGACGAAGAGTGCGCGCGCAGTGGCTTCGAGCGCACCGCCGGACTCGAGAAAGGCCGAGATGGTGTCCACGAGAATGTCCCCGGCGGCGAGCAGTGGTGCGTAGACGCCGGTGATCAGTTCGGCCCGAGCGTCGACATCGCCGGCGAGCGCTCGCTCAGGCAGCAGCGCTTCGGCGCGGACGGGACGAGGCGCGGCCGGCCAGGCGGCGACGGCACGTAGCCCGCTGAGCGCGGCCCGGGTCACGGCGCTGGCGTCAGCAAGATCATTCGCAGCCGGCCCAACGACGATCGCGCCGTCGCCAAAGATCGGCACAAGCTGCTGCGCTGCGGCACTTGGGTCGGCCGCGCCGCCGAAGACGATCACCAGACGGCTGCCATGGACACCGGCCATTGCGTCCAGACCCAGGCTCCGGGTCAGCGTGTGCACCCGGGCGAGAACGTCATCGGCCGGCAGGTCCGGGGCGGTGCCGACGACGGCGCCGATCGGTCCGTTGGCGTGCCAGCCCAGCGCGGCCAACTGGGACGGCAGCGGGTCACCGACGCCGGTGCCGCGCACCAGACTGTCGATCACCAGGGCCTCAAGTCGGCTGTCCCACGAGCCGCGGGTCTCGGCCGCGATCGCGTACACCCGCGCCGAAGCGAAGGCGATCTCGCGGCTGAACCGCAGCAACTCCTCGCGCACGACGTCCTCGAAATCGGGCCCAGCCAGCAGCGGGAGGTTCTGCTCCGCGACGACGATCGTCTCGCGGACCAACTCGACGGTCTGCTGCAGCGTGACCGAGCGCGCCATCGCCTGGGGTGCAGTGGCAAACACCTCGCCGGTCAGCCGCAGGACGTCGTCCGGGGAACGCAGCCACTCCACGAACGACTGCAGGCCCGCCTGCGCAACGAGGGTGATCCACGAGCGTTGGTCGGCCGGGAGTTCGCGGAACCAGGGCAGTTGCTCGTCCATCCGTGACACGCTCTGCGTCGCGAGCCGACCCGTTGCCTGCTCGATCCGCCGGATCGTGTCCATGTCGATGCCCGGTCTCACAGACACAGCTTTGCACGGTGGTGGTTACGGTAACTGGGTGCCCATGCGACGCGATCCCGTAGCCGATCTGAGCAAGATTGCCTTCTTGCTCGAGCGAGCCGCCGAGCCGAGCTACCGCGTCAAGGCATTCCGGCGTGCCGCCGACGTCTTCGCCGATCTGCCTGCTACCGAACTCGACGAGCGAACTGAGGCAGGGACGCTCACCGCACTGGCCGGGATCGGCGACGTCACCGCGCGGTGTGTCACCGAGTCCCTGGCCGGCGAGGAACCGGTCTACCTGCGGCGTCTGCTCGCGACCGAGGATGTACCGCTGGACGAAGCGACGACGGCATTGCGCGCGGCGCTGAAGGGCGACTGCCACGCGCACTCGGACTGGTCTGACGGTGGGTCGCCGATCGAACAGATGGCACTCGCGGCTCGCGACGTTGGTCACGAATACCTTGTCCTGACCGATCACTCGCCACGGCTGACAGTTGCGCATGGCCTCACGGCCGAACGGTTGGAACAACAGTTGGACGTGGTGGCCGAACTGAACGTCGAACTCGCGCCATTTCGGATCCTGACCGGCATCGAGGTCGACATCAACGTGGATGGCACGCT
>JBDTDN010000018.1:0-5350 GCA_039923055.1 Jatrophihabitantaceae bacterium | reverse complement strand
GCGCGAGCAGGTTCTGGCCGCCGTACGCGAACTGGGCCACGCGACCCCCGAGCAGATCAGCGAGTCGGTATCGGGTGTGGACGTCACGACTATCTATCGCACGCTCGAGCTACTCGATGACCTCGGCCTGGTAAAGCACGCCCACCTCGGGCACGGCGCACCCTCGTACCGTCCGGCCGAGGATGACCACATCCACGTCGTCTGCCATTTCTGCGGAAGCGTCGTCGATGCGCCCACTGACCTGGTCGACGCACTGGAGCACACGCTGCTCGCCGACCGTGGTTTCGTGCTGGACCGGTCGCACTTCACGGTCTTCGGTCGGTGCCGCGATTGTGCTGTTGGCCCCGCCAAGACCGTTGTCGCGGAACAAAATCGGACCGGCGAGCGATGAACCCAACATGAGTGCTGCATTACTAGATGCTGTCGGAGCCGATGGCGTGGATGCCGGTGTTGCCTGGCACTACGGCGATCCGCTACGCGAACAACGGTTGTTCACCGAAGGGGCAGCCGTCGTAGACCGGAGCAATCGCGACGTTCTCACGGTGAGTGGCCAGGACCGGTTGTCGTGGCTGCACACGATCTGCTCCCAGCACGTCGCCGACTTGACCGACGGGGAAAGCACCGAAGCGCTCGTGCTTTCCCCGCACGGACATGTGGAGCAACACTGGCAGCTCGCCGAACTGGGTGGCACGATTTGGATCGACACCGAGCCGTCGCAAGCAACAACCGTGCTCGGATATCTGACGACGATGCGGTTTCTCAAACGGGTCGAGCCACTGGATGTCAGCGCGCAGTGGTCGGTACTGACGGTGGCCGGACCGTCCACCGATCAGATCCTGGCGGCTGCCGGACTGCCAACGCCTGAGGCCGGTCGGACGGTGGCGCTGCCCGCTGGCGGCTTCGTGCGTGCGATTGCCGAACCCGTCGTCGGCATGGATCTCGTGATCGCCGCCGAATCGATAGCCGAGGTGGTCGCAACCCTGATCGACGCCGGTGCCGAGTTGGCCGGCATGTGGGCATACGACGCGCTCCGCGTCGAGCGTCGGGTGCCGCGGCTGGGTTTCGAGACGGACCACCGGACGATTCCGCACGAGGTCGGCTGGATCGGGTCGGCGGTGCACCTGAACAAGGGCTGCTACCGCGGCCAGGAGACCGTTGCCCGGGTGCAGAACCTTGGTCGCCCGCCACGCCGCCTGGTGTTGGTGCATCTGGCCGGCGATTCCGAGCAGTTGCCGGCGCAGGGGACGCCGATCGAACTCGGCGGCAGGACGGTCGGCTTTCTGGGCACGGCAGTCCATCACCACGAACTGGGGCCGATCGCACTCGCCGTCATCAAACGGACGATTGCGGATGAAGCAGGATTAACGGTCGGTGGTACTGGGCTTGCGATCGATCCCGCTGAGCCTGCCGGCTGATCCACACCCGGATTCGTTCCCCGCGGGATGAAATGAGCAGGTAAATCTGGCGGTAGAGCGAAACCTCTACCGCGTTGGTGCGTTAGTCACGGTGAACCCTTGGAGGGTGCTGTGCGATCTGCGACAAAACGCCTGGTTCAGCTGGTTGCTGTGGCTTTGGGCGCTTTCTCACTCTGTGTGTTCTCCAGCGCTGCGCCGGCTGCGTATTCCTACCCGGCCAGCACCTGTGCGTTACTCGCTGTTAGCACCACCGTGCCGAACGCTGGCGCGTCCATCACGGTGGCAGGAACCAGCTTCGAGCCGGGCGAGCATCTGACGATCATGATTCACTCCACGCCGGTCGCGTTGGGTACGGTTACCACCTCAGCGGCGGGCACGTTCAGTAAGGTCGTCCGGATCCCGGCCAGCTTCTCCGGTCACCACGACATCTATACGGTCGGCGGAACGGACAGCTGCCCCGCAGACCCGGTGGTCGTTCAAGTTGCCGGACATGGCGTCGCTGGTGAGTCGACCGGGCCCGCCAGTCCCGGCCAGTCGACCGGCGGCGCCGGCGCGCAGGGTGGCGGCCTGCCGTTCACCGGATTTGATGCGTTCTTGTTCCTGATGATCGCGCTCGCGGCCGTTGCGGCCGGCCTGCTGTTCGCCAGGGCTGGTCGCCAGAACCGTCGCCGTCGAAGCCGTCGTTACTACCTCGGCGGCAACGCGCTTCAGTGACCGGGGCTGGTCGCACGCGGATCGGTCCAGCACGGAATTTTCGAGCGACGGCGGAGGGCTTCGCCGATAATCGCGGACTAGCGCATTGTTGGCTGTGAGTTGAGTGCCCTTCGTGGCGACCGCCACCGCGAAGGGGTAAGCCTGATCAAGTGAGTGTTGCCGACACTGTTGCCCCCCTGCTGCGAGCGGTGCTGGGCGATCAGGTTCCCATTCGCGTCCGGTGCTGGGACGGCAGTCAGTTCGGTCCGGACATGGCGATCGTGCAACTGAAGATCAACCATCGGCGCGCGTTCCGGCGATTGCTCTGGGCGCCGAACGAACTCGGCTTCGCTCGCGCGTATGTGTCCGGTGACATCGAGATCGAGGGCGACCTGCTCGCGGCACTGGATGAACTGGAGCGGGTGGCGTTGCCCGAGGACGGCCCGGGCATCGCGATCACCGTCGATACCAAGCGGGCCGTCGGCCGGGCCGCGCTCAGGCTCGGTGTGCTCGGACTTCCGCCCAAGCCGCCCGCCGAGGAGGCGCGGTTGGTCGGCAGCCGGCACAGCAAGCGGCGGGACGCGCAGGCGATCTCGCACCACTACGACGTCGGCAACCAGTTCTACCGACTGGTGTTGGGCGAGTCGATGACGTATTCCTGCGCGTACTGGGAGCAACCGGCGGCCGGGCTCGATGCTGCCCAGTTCGCCAAGTGTGATCTGGTGGCGCGCAAACTTGGCCTACAAGCGGACATGCGAGTACTCGACGTTGGCTGCGGTTGGGGGACGTTCGCCCTGCATGCGGCGCGGACCTACGGTACGCACGTCGTCGGGGTCACGCTCTCGCACGAACAGGCGGGGTACGCGCGCAAGCGGATGGCCGATGAGGGCGTGTCCGACCTCGTCGAGATCCGTGTACAGGACTACCGCGATGTCATCGACGGCCCGTACGACGCGATCTCCAGTATCGGCATGGCAGAACACGTCGGCGCCTTGATGCTGCCGGTGTACGCGGCTGACCTGTACGCGCTGCTCCGGCCGCGGGGACGCCTGCTCAACCATGCGATCTCCCGCCGGCCGGGCAAGTCGCCTCAGTTCTCCAAAACCTCGTTCATCGAACGCTACGTGTTCCCGGACGGTGAACTCGAACCGATGGCGATGATGATCGAGGCGCTGGAGGGCGTCGGGTTCGAGGTCCGAGACGTCGAGTCGTTGCGCGAGCACTATGCACTGACCCTGCGGGCCTGGGTCGCGAACCTGGAACGCAACTGGAGCGCGGCGATCGCGGTCAGCAGTGCGGGGCGGGCGCGGATCTGGCGCCTGTACATGGCCGGTTCGGCGTTGGCGTTCGAGGCGAACCGGATCGGCGTCAACCAGGTGCTCGCGGTGAAGAGCGACTCGCGCGGGGCGAGCGGCCTGCCGCGCACCAGGAGCGAACTGCTCGACCGTTAGCTACGCGCGGGCGAGGTTCTTCTCGGGCGCGGGCTTGTCGCCGTCCTGATCGATCCAGTCCGCATCGGCCGACTCGACCGAGACGCGGGGGGTGATTTTGTCCAGCCACTTCGGGAAATACCAGTTCGCCTTGCCCAGCGCATGCATCAGGGCAGGGACGAGCACGGTGCGCAGGATGAAGGCGTCGATAAAGATCGCCGCACCAAGCCCCAGGCCCAGTTCCTTGATGACCCGTGCGTCGGCGATGGCAAAGCCGCCGAAGACACTGATCATGATCAGTGCGGCGGCGGTGATGATGCCGCCGGTCTCGGCCTGACCGACCCGGATCGAGCGTCTGTTGTCGCCGGTGTGGATCCATTCCTCGTGCATCCGGCTCACCAGGAAGACCTGGTAGTCCATCGACAACCCGAACAATATTGCGAAGAACAGCACAGGCAGGAAGGCGTCGATCGGTCCGGACCCGCCGGTGCCGAGCAGGTTGCTGAACCATCCCCACTGGAACAGCACGACCATAACGCCGAACGACGCACCGGCCGCGAACAGGTTCATCACCGCTGCCGACAGCGGCACGAGGACGCTGCGGAACGCGATCATCAACAACAGGAATGACAGCCCGATGACCGCGACGAAGAACAGCGGCATCTTCGAACTCAAGACGGCGGCAAAATCGACGAAGACGGCCGTCTGACCGAATACGTAGACGTGATTAGGGGTACCCGCCTCCAACTGCTGCGCCAGGTTGTTGCGCAGGTTCTTCACCAGAGCGCTCGTCTTGGCGTCCTGCGGCGAGCTGATCGACTTGAACGAGACGAGGGCCAGTTCCTTGCCGACCGGGGCTGCCGCGATGCTCGCCGGATTGACGTTGCCGGCGGGGCCGACGTCAGCGAGCGAGGCCGAGACGTGCTTCAAGTACGCCGGGTCGTTCGCGCCGGGTCCGTGGATCACCAGTTCGAGCACGGACGTGTAGCCCGGGCCGAAGCCCTTCGCGTCGGCGATCAGGTTGTAACCGGTGCGGGTGGTCGATCCGGTCGGATCCGTGCCCTGGTCGGATTGGCCCAGCCGCATCGAGAAGAACGGGATGGCCAGTACCGCGATGAGGCCGGCGGCGATGACGCCGAGCACGAGCTTGTTGGCGGCGACGACCTCAGACCACCAGGCCCAGCGCGTGCGGTGCTCGTCGTGGACGTACGTGCCGTCCTTGACCGAGGCGCGGAGCTTGCGTGGCAGGACACGATAGCCGAGCAGCGAGAGCACCGCTGGCAGCAGTGACAGCGAAGCCACCATGGTCAACGCGACCGCGATCGACGTTCCGATTGCGACGCCGTACAAGAAGCTGACGCCCAACGCGCACAGGCCGAGGATGGCGACGCAGACGGTTGCGCCGGCAAACAGCACAGCACGTCCGGATGTGTCGACTGCGATCGCGATCGACTCCTTGACGCCGATGCCGTGCAGCAGGTTTCTTCGATGTCGGGTGACGATGAACAGCGCGTAGTCGACGCCCACCCCGATCACCATCAGCTGCGACAACTGGGGAGTGACGTTGGAGACGTTCATGACGTGGGTCAGCAGACCGATCAGACCGAGGCCGATGGTCAGGGCCGCAGCAGCGCTGGCCAGCGGGAGTGCCACCGCGCCGGCAGTACGGAACACCAGCCCAAGGATGATCAACGCGGCGATGAACCCGAGCAGCTCCGGCGGGATGGCAGCCGGCTTCGCGGCCTGCCCCTGGAACGCCGAGCCGGTGAACTCCACCTGCAGCGCACTGCTTCGCAGTGTCTTGAGCTTGTC
>JBDTDN010000017.1:0-2951 GCA_039923055.1 Jatrophihabitantaceae bacterium | reverse complement strand
GCGGTGGTGCGGACTGACCGTAGACGAGCTGCTGCGGCGGCGGCCCGCCCTGGGTCATCTCGACCGGACCGCCCGCACGCTGGCGCGGGGCCACCTGTGGAAGCGGAATTGTCTGGAGCACGCGCCGAACCGCCTGCGCCGCAGGGACTCCGTCGGCGATCGCGTCATAGCTCAGCACCATCCGGTGCGCGAGGACGTCGGTCGCGATGTCGAGCACGTCCTGAGGCAGCACATAGTCGCGTCCACGCAACAGGGCCAGTGCGCGGCCTGCGGCGATCAGTCCCAGGCTGGCGCGCGGGCTAGCACCGTAAGAGACCCAGTGCGCGACGTCGGGCATCCCGTGCTCGGCGGGGTGCCGAGTGGCAATAACGACCCGAACGACGTAGTCGACGATCGCATGGTGCACGAACACGCGGCTCGCGGTCGCCTGCAACCGTTCGAGTTCGGTGGTGCCGATGACCGGGTTGGCAACTGGCGCCTGGACGCCCATCCGGTAGATGATCTCCCGCTCCTCGGTAGCGTTCGGGTAGTCGACGGCGATCTTCATCAGGAAGCGGTCGCGCTGAGCCTCGGGCAGCGGGTACACACCCTCGGACTCGATCGGGTTCTGCGTGGCGAGCACGAGGAACGGACGGGGCACGTCGAACCGCTTACCGCCGATCGTCACGTGCTTCTCGGCCATCACCTCCAGCAGCGCGGACTGGACCTTGGCCGGTGCCCGGTTGATCTCGTCGGCCAGCACGAAGTTCGCCATGATCGGGCCGAGTTCGGTGTCGAACTGCTCGGAACTGGCTCGGTAGATTCGCGTACCGACGATGTCCGAGGGCACCAGGTCGGGGGTGAACTGCAATCGGGAGAACGAACCGCTGACGGTCCGAGCCAGCGTCTCGACGGCGAGCGTCTTCGCGACGCCGGGCACACCCTCAAGCAGACAATGGCCCTGGGCAAGCAGGCTGACCATCATGCGCTCGACGACGCGTTCCTGGCCGACGATGACTCGCTTGACCTCGAACATGATTCGTTCGAGTGAGCCGGCGTCTGCGGCCGGTGTATGGACCGGTTGCGGTGAACTCACCTGGGTCGTCCCCTCCTACGGCTGGTTGACTCGATCACGGTACGTGATGACGCGATACCGTGCCTGTGTGTCCCCACCGGATGAGCCACGCTGTAGCGCCAAGGGCTGCCGCGCCGATGCGACCGTGGACCTGCAGTGGCGCAACCCCCGACTGCACGACCAGAGCCGCGTCAAGCACTGGCTGGCGTGCGAGGACCACGCCGATCACCTGGCCGGCTACCTGTCGGTCCGCGGTTTCCTACTGGAGCGCGGCCCGCTCTGAGCGGCCAGATGAGTCAGCCACCGATCGCGGACATGGTCCGAACCGGTTGGACGAAGGTGGGTGCATCTATGCCGTGACCGGCCTGTTTGCCCGCGACTGCCGTCCTGATCAGTGTGCCCAGTTCAGCGTCGCTTGCCCCAGCACGAAGCGGCCCGCGCAGATCGGTCTCCTGCTGGGCGAACAGACAGGTGCGTAACTGGCCGTCCGCGGTCAGGCGCAGCCGGTCACAGTCCCGGCAGAACGGCCTGGTGACCGACCCGATCACGCCGACGCGCCCCGGACGTTCGGCCCAACTGTCGATATCCGGGCCGTCCAGTACGTCGAACTGCTCGGCGGGCGCGTGGCCACGTTCGCCGTGCGGCGTGAGGGTGAACGTCGTCTCAAGCAGGTCGAGGCTCTCCTGTGCCGTGACCATTTCCGACCGCGACCAGGTGTGGTCGGCGTCCAACGGCATGTGTTCGATGAACCGCAGTCGGTACCCGGCCCGGAGTGCCCATAACAGCAGTGCCGGCGCCTCGTGCAGGTTGCTGCCCCGGATCAAAACAGTGTTGATCTTCAATGGGGCCAGTCCGGCGTTCGCGGCCGCCTGGATCCCGGCCAGCACGTCGGGCAGTCGGTCCCGACGGGTGAGGCTCCGGAACCGATCGCCGTCCAGCGTGTCGAGCGAGATGTTGATGCGGTCCAGACCAGCCTCGACGAGCGCGACCGCGGAGGAAGCGAGGCTGATGCCGTTGGTCGTCAGGGACAGCTCTGGACGCGGCTGCAGAGCCGCGAGCGCGGAGACCACCGGGACCAGCGTGGGATGCACAAGCGGTTCGCCGCCGGTGAGCCGGATGCTCCGCACGCCCAGGCCGACGAATACCGCACTGAGCCGGACGATCTCGACATCAGTCAGCCGATCGGTCTTCCGGATCCAGTCCAACCCTTCGGCGGGCATGCAATAGGTACATCGCAGCGAGCAGCGATCAGTGAGCGAGACCCGCAGATCCGTGGCCACCCGACCGAAGGAGTCGACCAGTCCAGCGACGGGCGTCGAGGATGTTCCGGTGTGGGCGGCCATGCCCCTACGTTACCGCCGCATCAGGTCAACGGACGGGTCGCGCCGAACGGCGTCCCGTACTCGTAAAGGTTTGCGGTGCGGACCGGAACGCCTGATTCGGGGGCCTCGACGATCTGCCCGCCACCTATGTAGATCGCGACATGGTGGATATTTCCCTGCGTACCGTCATAACTCCAGAAGACCAGATCGCCCGGCGCCAGCGCATTGAAGGACGGATGATACGAACCGGCCTGCGAGTACTGCGATGCCGCGAAGTGGTCCATGCTCAGGTACGGGCCCCACGCGTACATCGCCAGACCGGAACAGTCGAAACCGATCACGTTGCAGTCGTTGTAGGCGCCATCGCCGGCACACACGCCGCGGGTCGGGCCGTACTGGTTACCGCCGGCCCAGGCGTAGACGATGCCCTCCGTGCTGCGCGCGCGCTGCACGGCGACCGCTCCCTTGTTCGCGCTCCAGCCTCCGTTGCCGCTCGGGGCGGACGGGCCCGAGGAAACCGGTGCTGAACCGCCGCTGCTGCCGGAGTGCCTGCTGCCGCCGTTGTTGTGCTGGGT
>JBDTDN010000016.1:0-3020 GCA_039923055.1 Jatrophihabitantaceae bacterium | reverse complement strand
CCAGCCGACTCGGGGCGAGCAAGGCCACCGCCCATCGCTACACCAAGGCGCTGCTGGACACGACCCAGGCGCTGTCCCAACGGTTGGGCAACTCGAACGATCAGACCGGCTCGTCCGCCTGAAGCTCTGGCTCTTGCATTTCCGGCTCGGGCGATGCTGCGCTGGCTGAAGCTACCGGCATCGGGTTCAGCGTCAACTCGTCGCCGTCGTCGTAGACCTCGCCCATCGCCTCGGACAGCGCCGGGATGACGACCTTGGCCTGCGAGTGCGCGCCGCACCCGTACTCGACGCTGACGACGCGGCCATCGGTGGAGGAGATCTCATTGCCGCAAACACCGAAACCGGCCTGCAACGAGCCCGCCAGCGGCAGCAGAAATCCGCACGTGCCGCAGGAGGCCGGTGCCTGGCGGGCCATCGGCGCGTCCGGACCGGCGTCCCCGGCGTACCAACGGTCGGCAGCGTCCAGGCGACCCTCGCGCGACATCACCCGCTCGCGTCCCATTCCGAGTTCGAACGCAACGGCCTCGACCGCCGGATCGTCGGACAGCGTGTAGGCCGGTATGAGCCGCGGGTCGGCGGGATCGGGCGGCAGCAGGTCACCGGGACTCAGATCCCCCGGCTGTAGACGCTCGTTCCAGGGCACCCATTCCGGTGCCAGCAGGGCGCCCACGCCCGGCAGTAGTACCACATCGGCGACGGTAGCGACCTTGGCCCGCGGGGCCCGAACCAGGCTGACGGCCCAGTACCAGCCAACGTATCCCGGCAGCGTCGAGGCGAATCGGTGTGTTGCCAGCCGTTCGCCCTCTGCCTGGACATCGACATGCTCACCGACGTGCTCGGCGCCGACCTCGACTGCTGCGGCGCGCGCCAGGTCGAGCGCGGCGGACAACACCGCATCCAACTGTGCGGGGCCAGACGCAGATGCAATGGTCTGTTGAAGCTCGATGTCGGTCACCTGTCTATTGTGGCCGATCTCCCGACGGTCCCGGCGCGCGCACTGGTTCGGATCGGATCCTCGCCAGGATGCGGCAGGATGGAGCCGTGGCCAAGCAACGCAACGGGGAACCCCGCAAGAGGTTCGCCAAGACCGGGCACACCAGTCACGGTCCCCGCGTCAGCCCGCCGCCGCAGGCCTACCCGCCCCAACAGGCCTATCGACCCCCGCAGGCCCCACCCCCGGCGCAGCCCGGCTCTCCCCCGCCGGCGGGACCTGACCCGTACGGCGCTCCGACCTACCATCACACTTCCGGTGCCGGCCGTTACCCGGACAAACGCGATCAGCCGCCGTCGAGTCCGGCCCTCGCCATCGCCCGCGGCGCAGCGGTCCGGACCAACCAGGCCGCCCGCGCGGTGACCAAGAAGGTCATCCGGGCCAGCAAAGCGGACGGCGCGGACAGGTCCGGGCTGACCGCGCTGATCTGGAACCAGGTGCTCAGCTACGGCACCGACGCGATGATCACGGTCGCCCTCGCAGGGACGGTCTTCTTCGGCGCCTCCACCAACGCTCAGCGCGGCAACATCCTGCTGTACCTGCTGATCACGATGGCGCCGTTCGCGGTCGTTGCGCCGGTCATCGGGCCTGTCCTGGACCGCTTCCAGCACGGTCGCCGCTGGACGATGGCTGGCACAGCCGTCGGACGCGCGATCCTCGCGCTGATCATGGCCGGCCATCCGACCGAACTGCTCATCCTCTATCCGTGCGCGCTCGGCTCTTTGGTGCTGTCGAAGGCATACGGGGTCGTCCGGGCCGCGGCCGCACCGCGCCTGGTGCCGCGAGGCATGACGCTGACCGAGGCGAACGCCCGGCTGTCGATCTTCGGGCTGGGCTCGACGTTGATCTTCGGCGGCTTCGTCGGCGTCGTCATCAAGGTCTCCGGTTCGTACACCGTCGGGCTGATCATCACCGCGATCGCGTTTAGCGCCTGCGCATTCTTCGCGTTCAAACTCCCCTCGCAGGTCGATTCGGCAATCGACGCCCCTCGGCATCCACAGGAGCCGCCGCGTTCGAAGTCGCAGCCAAAGGTGCCCCGACTCACCCGGCTGCGCTCCTGGGCCGGCCACGGCTTCGACGAGAACCTGATCATGGCTCTGCACGGGGAGTCGGTGCTGCGACTGCTCTCCGGGCTGCTGACGATCTATCTGGCGTTCTACGTCGAATCAACCGCCCACGGCCTGGACGCGGCTCTGCAACTCGGCGCGGTCATCGGCGCGGCAGGGGCCGGTAACTTCGTCGGCACCGGCATCGGCACCAAGCTCAGAATGTCGCGCCCAGCCGTTGTCATCGTGGCATCCGTAGCGATTGCGGCGGCGACCTGCGCGCTGACCGCGATCTTGTTCAGCATCATGGTCGCCGTCATCGCGATGTTCGTCAGCGCCGTCACGAACGCACTCTCCAAGATCGCGCTGGACAGCCTGATCCAGCAGGACGTCGTCGAGACGCTGCGGTCCAGCGCCTTTGCCAGATCAGAGACGTTCCTGCAACTGGCCTGGGTCGTCGGCGCGGCCCTAGGCGTCGGGCTACCCAGCGACACCGGCATCGGTGGCTCGCTCGGCTTCTTGATCGCAGCGATCATCGTCGGCGTCGTCGCGGTCCTGATCGTCCTTCGGGAGCGGGTGATGAGGCTGGCCACAGCACCCGGCGCCGCATCTGGACGTGCGACCGGCCCCGGTAGCGTGGGACTGCGCAAACCCGATCAGCTTTAGGAGCAGCATGCCCTGGTCCCGTCGCCTTCTCGCCGCAGTCGTCGGCGTCCTCGCTGCGGCAACGGTCCTGACCGCCTGCGACAAGCCGATCCCTCGGATCACCGTCCAGTCGGGCAGCGATTCGGTGATCGTCGGCGCGCAGACGTACTGCTTCACGACCGACACCAAGACCTGTCATTTCGCCGCCGGTTCAAGCCTGCCGACGCTCAATGCCACGTCCGGCACCACCATCCTGGTCGACGTGCCCAGGACCATCGCGGGCGGCGACTGGCAGGTCAGCTCGGCTACGCAGCAGAGCGATGGCACATTCTCGAACC
>JBDTDN010000015.1:0-5513 GCA_039923055.1 Jatrophihabitantaceae bacterium | reverse complement strand
TCGGATGCGGCCGGCGAACCGGCCCAGCCGGCCAGCGCCGAACGCAGCATCTTGCGGCGCTGAGCGAACGCGGCGTCAACGACGGCGAACACCTGCGCGCGCGTAGCCGTCGTTGGCGGGGGGGCGTGCCGGACGATCCGCACCAGGCCCGAATCGACATTCGGTACCGGCCAGAACACCGACCGCGACACCGCACCGGCCCGCGAGGCACGTCCGTACCACGCGGCCTTGACGCTCGGCACGCCGTAGACCTTCGATCCCGGCGCCGCGGCGAGCCGGTCGGCAACCTCGGCCTGAACGAGCACCAGGACTGTGCGCAGCGTAGGGACGGTCTCCAGCAGATGCAGCACCACCGGGACGGCCACGTTGTACGGCAGGTTCGCCACCAGCGCCGTCGGTTGCGCGCCTGGTAGCGACGCGATCCGCAGCGCATCGGCCACGACGAGCCTCAGTGCGGCGTCGGGGAGCCTGCGCGCCACAGTTGCCGGCAGTGCGTCGGCCAATACCGGGTCGATCTCGACGGCCGTCACCGCATGACCGGCATCAAGCAGCCCTAGCGTCAGTGACCCGAGACCGGGTCCAACCTCCAGCACCACCTCGTCAGGCGCCAGTTCGGCGGTGCGGACGATACGACGGATGGTGTTCGCGTCGTGCAGAAAGTTCTGCCCCAACGTCTTGGTCGGACGGACACCGAGCGACTCAACCAGAGTCCGGATCTCGGCGGGCCCGAGCAGCGCTGAACTCACGCTTGCCAGTCTGGCAGAGCACCGGAGCCGGGATCAGTACCAGCCCTGACCCTGCCAGACGGACCAGGCGCCGCAGGGAGTTCCGTACCGTGCCGTGATGTAGCCCAGGCCCCATGTGATCTGGGTCGTGGCGCTGTTCTGCCAGTCGGAACCCGCGGAGGCCATCTTCGAGCCGGGCAGCGCCTGCGGGATGCCGTACGCGCCGCTGCCGTTGGCCGAATGGGTGTTCCAGCCGCTCTCGTGATCCCAGAGGACGACGAGGCAGTTGAACTGGTCCGAGCCCCAGCCGCGCTGCGCGATCATCTTCTGCGCAATTGCCTGCGCGGAGCCGGGGCTGACCGCCGCCGCCGGTGCCACGACGGGCGCCGGCTTGGTGCCGACCTTCACGACCTGCGCCTTGGCAGCCCTGAGCACGACCGTCTTGATCTTCGTCTTGCCGACCATCTTGCCGTCGACGTAGACGACGTCGTAGGTGATCTGGGCGACTCCGGTCGCGCCAGCCGTCAGCACCTGGGTCTGCCCCGCCGCCAGCGCCGCGTCGTTCTGGGACGTCGTCGGGAATGCGAGCGGGCTTTGTTCGGTGACCATGCCGTGCCTGACGCGCTGCAGGACGATCTTCTCGTTCGCCTTGATCGCGCCGGTAGCAGCAACGGAGAGTTTGTCCTTGGGTCCGACAACGACGGCCAAGTCGTGCAGCAACTGCCCGACCGTTGCATCGGCCGTACTGACGTGCTGGGTGAGCCCGTCGTGGACGACGGTCACGGACACTGGCGTGCGGACCGAGATATCGGTCGCGCCGAGCGGCAGTCGCTGCGAGCGAGACACCGACGTGAACGCCTGCGTCGAGTAGCCCAGTTGCGCCATCGCGTCGGCGACGGTCGGGGCGGTCGTCCAGACATCGGCCTTCTTGCCGTTGACGTTCAGGTGCAGCAACCGGCCACGCTTGAAGACGATCGTGCTGCCGTCCTTGACCGCAGTGTCGGCGTTGGGAGCCAGGATGTCATGGGAGTCCGGGGTGTACCCCGCCCCGCGCAGGACATCTCCGACATCCGATGCGGTGGTGTGGACCTGCGTGCTCTGGCCGTCGACGACAAGGTTGACCGTCTTGTCGACGGTCGTCCACGCGATCGTGCCGCCCACCATTGCGGCGAGGACGGCACCGTAAAGACCGTATTTGACGCTGCGAAGCAAAAGGGAAACTCCTTGTTTGGTTCGTCCCAACACGACTTCGTGGGTCGCGGTCGGTCACGAAACTGTAACGGACGAAGGCCCGGATGGGCCAGTCCGACCCGCCTGCGGGTTTGGAAAGCATGGGATCTGGCAGCACCAAGCCCGGTTACCGCTGGGCAGTAACCGGGCTTGTGCGCAGACCGGACCTACAGCGTTGCCACCTACAGGTTGGCACCGCAGACCGGCCACGGGCTGGACCCGCGGGCGTTGTAGAGCCTGGTCGCGACCGCGATCTGCTGCGCACGGGTGGCCTGGTCGGCGCGGGGTGCGTAGGCGCCACCGCCGTTGGACAGCCACGTTCCGGCGTCGAACTGCAGACCGCCGTAGAAGCCGTTCCCGGTGTTGATCGACCAGTCACCGCCGGACTCGCACGCTGCGACGGCGTCCCAGTTCAGACCGCTCGAGGATGCCACCGGGGCAACGGGTCGGGCCTTGGTGCCAACCTTCTCGACCTGTGTCTTGGGTGCCGCCAAGACCTGCTCGGCGACCTGTTTACGGCCCGACCGGACGCCGTTGACGTAGGTGGCGTCGTAGGTGACGTTCGCCGTGCCGTTGACACCTGTGGTGATGACCGTCGTCTGGTCGGTGTACATCGACGGATCGTTCTGCCGCGTCACGGAGTAGTTGACGTTCTCCCGATCGGTCTCCCGCTTGATGACGATCCGGTCGACGACGATCTTGGTGCCGTTGCGGATCGCCGTGGTGTGGGCTGGATTGACCCGATCGAGCTTGCCCAGCGTGACGCCGATGTCCTTGAGCACCTGCGCGACGGTGGCGTCGGTCGTGGTCAGCGCCTGCGTCTTACCGTCGTGGACCACCGTGACCTTCTTCGGGGCCCGCAGCGAGATATCCGACGCGGTCAGCGGCAGCCGAGTGGAGCGCGAGACGGAGACGAAGTCCGAACTCGAGTAGCCGAGATCGGCCAAGGCCGCGGCGACGGTCGGGGCCGTCGTCCACACATCCTTCTTCTTGCCGTCGATGTTCAGATGCAGCAGCCGCCCCTGGTTGAAAACGATCTCGCTGCCGTTGTGGATCGTGGAATCTACTGCCGGTGCGACGATGTCGTGGGCACCGACGTGGTACCCCGCGCCCTCGAGCGCGCCGTTGACGTTGCTTGCCGTGGTGTGAATGGACGAGCTCTGGCCGTCGACGACCAGCTGTACTACCAAACCATCTGGCCCAGGGCTGGCGACGGCGGCGGCGCCGCCGACCAGTCCGGCCACTACTGCACCGTAAAGGCCGTACCTAACGCTGCGACGCATCTGGAGACTCCCATCGGTTGTCGCATGCTTCGCGCACTGAGTGAGTGCGGATTGATTACGGAACCGTAACGGGGCGCTTGCTGACGATTCAAGTCGCGCTCACTTTAAGGTGTCTGATATGCCGGCTTTATTCCATTTAGTTGAAACTCTGAAATACTGGCAAGTTCGATCTTGTCGGATCGACATGATTTATCTTGATCATCATGTGCTGTCGGGAAAGACCCCCGAATCCAGGGGTATCAAGCATGATCATCCACGAGGTGTCGCCGACGACCGGTTTCAGTCGACAACGAGTGCTAGCTGCAGTGCGTACATCTGCAAGCACACCTGATGTGAACGCCGACACGTTCAGCAGAGATCAGGATAAATCGGGCAGTCGAAAGACACGTGTGCCGTTGGTCAGGACCGCGGCACAGAGTTCGTCCGAGGTCCGGCCGACGGCCTGGGCCAGCGCCTGGACAGTCAGTGGCAGCAGCCGTGGGGCATTGGGCGTGCCCCGGTGCGGATGCGGCGTCAGGAAAGGCGCGTCCGTCTCGACCAGTAGGTGCTCAAGCGGAACGACGGCGGCCGCGGCCCGCAACATCGGGGCGTTCTTGAAGGTGATCACGCCGGGAAATGACAGCACGTAACCGGCCGCAACGCACTCACGAGCCATTGCCTCATCGCCAGAGAACGCATGGAAAACGACCTGATCCGGGGCGCCTTCTTCCTGCAGGATGCGCAGGACGTCGGCGTGGGCGTCCCGGTCGTGGATCATCAGGGGCTTGCCGACGGCCTTGGCCAGCGCGATGTGCCGACGGAAGTGCTCCTGCTGGGCCGCAGGCGCGGTGCGGTCCCAGTGGTAGTCCAGGCCTGTCTCCCCGATCGCGACCACGCGCGGTTGCCGGGCGAGCGCCTCCAGTTCGGCGTAGTCGTCGCCGGTGAGGCCGTCGACCTCGGTGGGGTGAATGGCGACCGCGGCGTAGACGTCCGGATGCTCGGCGGCGGCCGCGGCGGCCCAGCGCGACGAGTCGACCGTGCAGCCGATCGTGATTGCAGCGACGACACCGACCGCTCGGGCCTCGGCCATCTGCTCGGCGACGTACACGGCCGTCGGTTCGACACCGGCCCGCTCGGCCATCGCGTCCAGATGCGTGTGCGCATCGAAGATGATCACTGCTCGGGGTCCAGGCGACCTAACTCGTCGTCCACCACGGAGGGATCTAGTTTGGTGAAGATCGGCGTCGGCGGCGCCAACTGGTAGCCGACGGCGATCGGCGTCGACTCCCAGCGGGCGCCGGTGTCGTAGTCGCCGGTGAGCACCGAGTACGACGGGGAACCTGGCGCCGTCGGCTCGTCCACCTCGACGAGTTCAGGCATCCGCGCCCAATCGCCCTCGCCGCCGAGTACGGTGTGCACCTTCGCCGAGGAGGCCGGCAGGAACGGCGTCAACAGCGTCTTGGCGTCCGAGACGACCTGCAACGCGACGTGCAACACTGACGCCATCCGGTCCGGGTCGGTGCTTTTCAGCTTCCACGGCTCGGTGTCGGACAGGTATTTGTTCGCCGCCCCGACCACCGACATCGCCTCGCCGATCGCCGCCTTCTGCCGCGAGCGGGCCAGCAGTTCGCCGACCGAGGCGAAAGCCGCCTTCGAGGTTGCCAGCATCGCATGATCGACGTCGGTCAGCGCGCCTGCGGACGGGATCGAGCCCAGGTTCTTGGCCGTCATCGAGATCGTCCGGTTGACCAGGTTGCCCCAAGTCGCGACGAGTTCTTCATTGTTACGGCGGACGAACTCCGACCAGGTGAAGTCGGTGTCCTGGTTCTCCGGGCCGGCCGTCGCAAGGTAGTACCGCAGCGCGTCGGCGTCGTAACGGGACAGGAAGTCGCCGACGTAGATGACCACGTTGCGAGAGCTGGAGAACTTCTTGCCCTCCATCGTCAGGAACTCGCTCGAGACCACCTCGTACGGAAGGTTCAGGGCGCCAAGGCTCCCCGGCGTGCCACCCTTCGCGCCTATCCCCGAATAGCCCATCAGCATCGCCGGCCAGATCTCGGCGTGGAAGACGATGTTGTCCTTGCCCATGAAGTAGTAGGCCCGGGCCTGGTCGTTCTGCCACCAGGCTCGCCACGCCTCGGGGTCGCCGGAGCGCCGCGCCCACTCGATCGAGGCGGACAGGTAGCCGACGACCGCGTCGAACCAGACGTAGATCGACTTGTCGGTGCGTTCGCGCCAGCCGTCGAGCGGCACCGGGATGCCCCACTCCAGATCGCGGGTGTACGAACGCGGCTTG
>JBDTDN010000014.1:0-3120 GCA_039923055.1 Jatrophihabitantaceae bacterium | reverse complement strand
ACCGACCGACCCTGATTACCGGAGTCGGCCAGGAACCCATACGCACCAGCTGGTACGCCAGCGTCCTACCAATCCCCAACATCGCAGCAGCCCTGGGCAGATCGACTACTGAAGGCAGACGATCAGTTCCAGCTTCAATCCGTAACACCATGAGTGCACCTCGCACCTTCGACGGTTGCGCAAGCTCGGACTACTCGCGCCTCACCCCTACAGGTGCACGAAAAATGCGTTCGCGCGCAGACCCCGACGAAAAATTTCGGGGTACACAATGCGACGGCGCCACGCGGACTCTGCCTTCGGAGCCGGCGGTTTTACAGAGAGCCGGGCCTTACGTCGAGAATCCCCATATTTACTGGGCTACAGAGCTCTGATCGATGCCTTTCGTGCCCGCCGTCCCGCGTATGTCCCGCGAATTGCCGTCACCCGGCAGCAGCCGGCCGCACCTGGCTGCACCCAACTGCGCTCGGTAGCACTTCCGGGCTGGGCGACGAACTCGCGGATCCGCTGGGCGTCTGCCGTGAGTCGTTCGACTGCCCACTGCATGCACTCCACTGGGCGGACGTTGAGACCGGCCAGGGTCACGGTCACGAGGGTTGCCGCACCGGCCGTCTGGGTAGGCCACTTGATGATTGGCCGGGCCGAGGCATCGGCCGATGTGCCGCGACAGCCAGGCGGCCACGGCGGCCGGAATCGACCTCGTCGACAAGGTCACACGGATTAACTCTCCCGGTACCGCGCCGCGCGCGTGCTTGACAGCAACGTTTCGGGAGTGTTCTGTTCTGAATGCTAAGACCTTTGCCGGTCTGGGACCGCGATGGCTGCGTTGTGGCCGCTGTTTCGGTGAGCTGTTCGCTCACCGCCCAGGAAGTTGTCTGGATCCGCGTCCTGCGGGATGTCGTCATGACACGCACCTCTGCCCGTCAACCGTTCGACGTGCCCACAACGATCAACGCCCGGAGGGCACCTGTCGCAGCATTCGGCCCCACCTTCACCATTGACGAACTGACTCCGATCGATGTGCCGCACGTGATCGAGGTGTGGGTCAGCGATCATCGGGTCGACATCACGATGCGCGGCGAGTTCGACCTGGCGACTATGGACGACACCGCCCAGTCGCTTGCACTACTCCGCCATTTCAGTACGGCCGTCTGGGTCGACCTGACTGACGTGGGTTTCATCGACTCCAGCGGCATTGACCCTCTCGTTGAGCTCGACCGAGCTCGCGCCAATGCCGGACTCCCGCGCTTACAGATCGGGGCCCGCAGCCGACGCGCTCAGCGAGTGCTTGACCTGACAGGTCTGCGCGGAGCACCCGAACTCGACCTCGACGCATGGGATCGCCCCGCCATTAGACCCAACCCGAAGCTTGAGGGGTTCCAAAACCATGCACTATCCAGCCGCGGGCTGTAGTTGGGCAGAATCCGGACCCGTGTCGATGCGCCTGCTCTACCTTGTCCTGATTCGGCTCTTCGGGTGGCTAGCGCTGCTGGCGCGATCGGAGGCGTCGAAAGATGCCGAGTTGCTCGTTCTGCGCCATGAGGTGGCGGTGTTGAGCCGGACGCACCCGAAACCCCGTCTGAACTGGGCCGACCGGGCCCTGTACAGCGCGCTATGCCGACACCTCCCCCGCGACGTACTGCGTCGTCGGCTAGTCACGCCGGCAACGATCCTGCGCTGGCACAAGCGCCTGGTCGCCAAGAAGTGGACCTACCCACACCGCACCGGCCGCCCACCGATCGACCCGGAACTCACGGCACTGATCGGCCGCCTCGCCAGGCAGAATCCCGCCTGGGGCTACCAACGCATCCAAGGCGAGCTCCTCAAGAACGGCCGTCGAGTCGGAGCTTCTACGATCCGACGCGTCCTCAAGTCCCGTCGGATACCGCCAGCGCCGACACGTACCGACCGCACGACCTGGCGGCAGTTCCTTCGCACCCAAGCCTCGACAATGCTGGCCTGCGACTACTTCCACGTCGACTGCGCCGTCACGCTCCAGCGGGACTACGTGTTTTTCGTGATCGAGATCAACACCCGCTACATCCACATCCTCGGCACCACTACCAACCCCGACGGACCGTGGACTACTCAGCAAGCCCGCACCCTGATCGCGGACCTCGGCGAGCGCGCTGCAGAGTTCGGCATCCTGATCCGTGACCGAGCCGGCCAGTTCACGGAATCCTTCGACGCCGTGTTCGCCGACGAAGCCATCACGGTCGTGAAGATCCCGCCCCGCTGCCCACAAGCCAACGGCTACGCCGAACGATTCGTCCGCACCCTCAGAGCAGAACTGACTGACCGGATGCTCATCTTCGGCCAACACCACCTACGCCGCGTCCTGGCCGAGTACGAGACCCACTACAACCACCAACGACCCCACCGCGGCCAGAGCCTGCGACCGCCGTCACCAACCTCGCCAACACCGATCAATGCACCACGAGCGGTAGTCCGCCACCCGACCCTCGGCGGCCTCATCAACGAGTACCACGCAGCCGCATAGCCGCAGCGAACCGACCGATCCGGGTTTTGGAACCCCACACGTTTCTTGCCGCGGCGTCGAGGGCGTGTGGGGCTCAAAAACCTCAGCCCGAACAAGTAGCCGGTCTCGGGACGCCCGCGTAGGTGCCGATAACGGTCGACATGTCATTCTCGGCATCGGAGACCGACCGAGGTCAAAGCCACCGCCCTGCGGCCAAGGAGACGTTGGTGGAAATCTGCCCGGCGCCTCCTCACGCCAAGCCATGCGGAGCACCCGCACTTGAACCCGCCGCCACCACAGCGTTGCCGTGGGGCCATGCCGCGTCGTGTCGCCCCGTGCCGGCCGGAATCGCCCTGTATCGCGGCGGTCGCCCGCGGGCTTCGCGTACTTCGATTTTCACTGACAAATGGGTGACACGCCGAGCAGTCACTCGATCTACGACATGCGAAAACCCCCGTAAACACTGGGGTTTTTGGGTGGAGCTGAGGGGACTCGAACCCCTGACCCCCACACTGCCAGCGCGGGTGATCAGTCAAATTTTGTGCTGGCCCGTGCCGCCTGACTTCATCAAGTCCCGTAGTTCACTGACTTTCATCTCGTGTCGTGTCGCCTCGTCACCTGTCGTGCCTCCCCGTGCTGACTGA
>JBDTDN010000013.1:0-5673 GCA_039923055.1 Jatrophihabitantaceae bacterium | reverse complement strand
GCATGGCGTGTCAGCGGCGTCAGCCGAAGAAGATCTCCGATTCGGCGTACCGCTCCGGCCGGACGAGCTTGAGCTCGCAGACCGCGTCGACCAGCGGCACCCGCACCACGTCCGTGCCCCGCAGCGCCACCATGACGCCCCAGTCGCGTTCGTGCACCGCGTCCACGGCGCAGAGCCCAAAGCGGGTGGCCAGCACGCGGTCCGCCGCCGAAGGCGTGCCGCCGCGCTGAATGTGCCCGAGCACGGTCGTCCGTGCTTCCTTGCCCGTGCGCTGCTCGATCTCGCGCGCCAGCCAGTCGCCGATACCTCCCAGCCGGGCATGCCCGAACGCATCAACGCCGTCCGCGACAACCGCGTTGTCGCCCCGGTCAGGGACCGCGCCCTCGGCGACCACGATGATCGGCGCGTAGTGCGCCTGGAACCGGCTCTCGACGTACGCGCACACCCGCTCGATGGAGAACGGGAACTCCGGGATCAGGATGACGTTCGCACCGCCGGCCATTCCCGCATGCAGCGCTATCCAACCGGCGTGCCGTCCCATCACCTCGACAATCAGCGCACGATGGTGCGACTCGGCCGTGGTATGCAGCCGATCGATCGCCTCCATCGCGATGTTGACGGCGGTGTCGAACCCGAACGTGTAGTCGGTCGCGGACAGATCGTTGTCGATCGTCTTCGGGACACCGACGACGTTCACGCCGAGTTCGTGCAGTTTGGCCGCGACACCGAGAGTGTCCTCGCCGCCAATCGCGATCAACGCGTCCACCCGGAGCGCGTGCAGGTTCTGCCGCACTCGGTCCACACCCGACTCGACAGAGAACGGGTTGGTGCGCGAGGAGCCCAGGATCGTGCCACCTCGCGGCAGGATGCCCCGCACCTCGGGCACGCCGAGCGGCATGGTGATGTTCTCCAGCGGGCCTTTCCAGCCGTCGCGGAAGCCGATGAACTCATGGCCGTAAACGCCGGCGCCCTTCCGAACCACCGCCCGGATCACCGCGTTCAGTCCGGGGCAGTCGCCCCCACCCGTCAACACACCGATCTTCATAGGGCAAGCATCACATTCCAGCGGGCGATGTTGTACCGGGCATCGGCCAGCGCGTCGTGCTGATCCGGCGGGGCGGACGGCAGTGGCGGTGATCCGGCATCTTCCCAGCGTTGCTTGAGCTCATGCGTGAACCGGGGAATGGCCCGCGGCAACGCCCGCATGTCGCCCCACAACTGTGCGAGCGCGACGTGGTCGTAGGCCGCGATCCATGCCCACAGTTCGATGCTCTCGCCCGGCTCGAGCAGGAACGCAAGCAGGTCCTCACGGATCCGTTCCAGCGAGCGCCAGGCAGGGTCGTTCGGCGACGGCAGCTTGTCCAGCACATGCTTGCGCACCCAGTCGATCGCTCGTGAGCCGTCGAACTCGGTCGAGACGGCGTAGAACTCGCGACCGTCCTCACCGACGACACCGATGGACACCAACTCGATGGTGCGTCCGTCCTCGATGAACTCGCAGTCGTAGAAGTACCTCAACGCGTTACGAGGCCTGCGAGTCGGGGTGCCGGTCGCGCAGCTCACGAACCGCGCGCGCGCCGAATGCCTTCACCCCACCGCGCGAACGCTTCACCGAGGCGGCGTAGACATCCACGTACTCCTGACCGGAGAGCTCCATCAAGGCGTACATGATCTCGTCTGTGATTGACCGCTCCACGAACCGGTCACCGCCCATCCCCTCGTACCGCGAGAAGTCCAGCGGCTTGCCGAACCGGGTTCCCGGGCGCGGACGGAACCGCGGGACCTTTCGACCGGCTGGCTGGATGAGATCGGTGTTGACCATGATGCACGGGATCACGACCGCGCCCGACGCCAGCGCCATGCGCGCGACACCCGTCTTGCCGCGGTACAGCCGCCCGTCCGGCGATCTGGTGCCCTCGGGGTAGATGCCGAGCAGCTTGCCTTCGCTCAGCACGCGCACCCCGGTGTTGAGCGCCGCATGGGAGGCGTCGGCGTCGGAGCGATCGATCGGCACCTGACCGATGCCGGCGAAGAACATCTTGGACAACAAGCCCTTGATGCCCGGGGTGGTGAAGTACTCGGCCTTGGCCAGGAACGTCACCTTGCGCGGAACCATCACTGGCATGAAGAACGAGTCGCAGAAGGACAGGTGGTTGCTGACGATGATCGCGGGCTGATCGTCGGGGATATTCTCCAGGCCCTCGACCCACGGCCGCCAGAGGCCACGCAGCAGGGGTCCGAGCAGGACGAACTTGGCCAGCCAATAGAACACTGCGCCTGTCTCCTGTCCCCTGCCGATACAAACCTGAAAGCCCAAGGCCTGAAAGTACAAGGTTAGTGCAGGCATGATGAAATGCAGCAACAACGAGACGAGGTCGACGTGACAGTGCTTGCCGGGGCGGGGGCTTACTCCGCCGACGGCGGTCCGGTCGGTGTGGTGGTCAGCCATGGGTTCACCGGGACGCCGGCGAGTATGCGCCCCTGGGCCGAGCATCTTGCCGCTGCCGGTTTCACCGTCCGCCTGCCGCTGCTGCCCGGCCACGGCACGCAGTGGCAGGACGCCAATGCGACCGGCTGGCCGGACTGGTACGGGGCGATCGAGGCCGTCTTCGACGAACTCGCCGGTCGCTGCGAGAGCGTGTTCGCGGTCGGACTGTCGATGGGCGGCACACTCGTCACCCGGCTGGCCGAGGTCAAGGGCGACCGGGTCGCCGGGCTCGTGCTGGTCAATCCCGCCTATGCCACCGAACGATTCGACGCCAAGCTCGCACCGTTGATCAAGTGGATCGTCCGGTCGCGCCCAGCCATCGGCAACGACATCAAGAAGCCGGATACGACCGAACTCGCGTACGACCGGACCCCGGTGCCCGCGTTCGCATCGCTGCTCAAGCTCTGGAAGGTGGTAGTGCCGGACCTGGACCGGGTCACCGCACCGATCCTGCTGTACCGCAGCCGCGAGGACCACGTCGTCGAACCGCTGTCGGGCCGGATCCTGCAGCAGCGGGCCACGTCCACCACCGTCCGTGAGGTCGTCCTGGAGAACAGCTACCACGTCGCGACGCTCGACAACGACGCGGAGACGATCTTTCGGGGCAGCGTCGAGTTCATCGAATCGCTCACCGCGCCATGACCACAGGCACGACACCGGAGGCGGACGGTCCCGAGCCCGGCCCGCGGTTGGAGAACGGCTTGCAGGCCGCCGGCTACGTTCCACTAACCGACATCGACCAGATGATCGGACGGCACCTTCTCGCTGCGCTCGGCCGAGCTCGCATCGCCGCGTACCTCGAGGACTCCCCGATGATCGGCGAGCCCCGTCAGCGGTTGTTCGTCGCCCAGGACGAACGTGCTGACGCCCGAACCATCGTTGCAGCGGTACTGCGCGCGACCGGCGAGGATGACGCCGCCCGTGCAGTCCCCGAGCATGTCACGCGCCCCGATCCGCTCGTGAACGTGGACACCGACGCTGCGTTCGCCGACTTGATCGCCGATTGGCACGTGGACACCATCTCGGCCATCCGCGACGCCGAACGCTCACTCTCGCGGGAGGACGCCGACTGGCGCGCGCGATTGGAGCAGTCCGCCGCCGAACCCGTCTGGCTCGATGACCATCACTACGTCCCACCACCACCCCCGCCCCTGCCCCGATTGGCTGCCCCGACGATCATCGCCATGTCCGTGCTCGCGATCTCGATCCTGCTGCTGGGCCTGGGCGGCCAGTTCGGGCTGGCCAGCCAACTGACGCTGCTGCTGGGTGTCGGCGGGGTAATCCTGGGCGCGGCCATGCTGGTGATGCGCCTGCGCGATCATCCCGATGACGAGGACGGCGCGGTCCTGTAGCGCGCGTGGCGGCTACGGCAGGTCGAACTCGGCGAGCACCGGCCGGTGGTCGCTGGCGATCCGCACGTCGTCCTGATCGAGAACACGCGCCGAGCGCACGAGGATCCGCGGGTCCGCGAAGATGCCGTCGATCCTCTGGTGCGGGTCGGTCGCGGTGGAGGTGAAGGCGTTGCCGGTCCCGGCAACGGCGAACCCATCTTGCCGTTGCGCGGTCAGTGCCTGCCACGACGGCGAGCCCGGGTGGTCGTTGATATCCCCGGCGATGATCGTGGGGACATCGGTAGGAACGTGCAATGCGATCGCGTCGTGCAGTTCGCGGACATGCCGCAGTCGAGGTTCCTCGCGGAGATCCAGGTGCGTGCCGGCAACGGCGAACGTCGCGCCCGAAAAACGCAGTATCGCGATCTCCGTGCCCCGTTGATGCAGTCCCGGGTCCTTGGTGAACCTGACGTCGACCGTCGTGAGCACGTCCACACCGAGGCTCGACAGGATCAGGTTCGACCCGGCCGGCCGACCGCCACCGACCACGACCAACCCACTGGTCCGGGCCAACTCGGCACACAGCGAACGCCAGCGCAGGAACCGTGGCGCCTCCTGGACGCAGACCACCTCAGGTTCCGCCGACGCGATGACCCGAGCTAGCGCAACACGGTCGTCGCGCATCGAGCGGACGTTATAGGTCAGCAGTCGCAGGGTCGGCACCTGCATATCCTGCCCCATTCGCGCGCCGGGCCAGGTCCGCGGCACCGATCAGGCCTGCGTCCGGTCCCAGCCCGGCCACCTCGATGGCGGCAACGGTCCTGAACCCACGGCCGGTGAGGGTGTGCGCGAACTCCTCGCGGGCCGGCCGGATCAGCAACTCTCCGGCCACCGATACCCCGCCGCCGATGACGAACATCGAGGGGTCGATCACGGCCGCCAGGTTCGCCAGTCCACGGCCGAGCGCGCGTCCCATCGTCGTGCAGATCGAGATTGCCGCCGGATCACCCTCGGCCGCGGCGGCAGTGACAACAGGCCCGTCGATCGCGGCGGCCGAACCGGCGATCGCCAGCAACCGGGCAGCCGCGACCGGCGACTCAGCGGCCAACTCGCGGCCGTCCTTGGCTAACGCACGGCCCGAGGCGTACATCTCCCAGCAGCCCCGATTGCCACACGCGCACAGCCGGCCGTCCGGCACCAGCGTCATGTGCCCGTATTCGCAGGCGATTCCGTACGCGCCGCGATACAACGAACCGTTGACGACCAGCCCGCCACCGATGCCCGTGCCGAGCGTGACGCAGACAGCCACCGGCTGGTCCCGCGCGACGCCGAACCGGTACTCAGCCCACGCGGCCGCGTTCGCGTCGTTCTCCACGGTCACCGGCAGGTCGATCCGGCCGGCGAGCGCCTCGCGAAGCGGTTCGTTGCGCCAGGCCAGGTGCGGGGAGAACAGCACCGTCGCGTGGTCGTTGGCGATCCAGCCTGCGGCACCGATGCCCACGGCAACCACCTCGTGCCGGACGGCGAGTGCCTGCACGACCTCGACGATCACGGCCTCGGTCAGTGCGGCGTCCGTGCCGGGCGTCGCACGACGCTCGCGGTCCAACACCGACCCGTCCTCGGCCACGATCCCCGCCGAAACCTTGGTGCCGCCGATGTCCACGCCAATGGCCAACCCGGTACTCATCGCTGGTTCACTCGCGATTACCGAGGTCGATCCGCTGCACTCGCGGTCGCGGGCCGGGCTGGGATTGCGGTTGCGGCCGGCCCGTCGCGTGCGATGTCGGACGATGTGCACTGGCCGTACCAGTCGATTCAAGCAGTGCTCGTACGGCTGCGGCCAACGCATTGCCC
>JBDTDN010000012.1:0-5025 GCA_039923055.1 Jatrophihabitantaceae bacterium | reverse complement strand
ACCGGTCCCATGGCTGTCGCGGTGACTACGGCGAGGATCATCGTGCGTCGCAAACGGACACGCCGCTCCGGCCGTCGGTGCCGGGCGCCGTTGCGCCACCACCGCGTCATTTTTGCCCTCCAGCGTGCCCGCGGATCGCGGTGATCCGCGAGATCCGAGGCGAACGTTAAAGGTGGCTAACCGGCCGGAACACTAGGTAAATCCCTAGTCTTTGCCCAACCTTGCCGTTGCAATGTCCGCCTTTACCGACTATGCGGTTATTCGTCCGTTAGGTTCGGCGGCGGCGGGAAGTCGCTGTCGTGGACCAGCCGATTGGTCAGCTGCACCCGCGAGCGGACGCCGACCTTGGAGTAGACGTGGCCAAGGTGATAGTCGACGGTCTTGGTGGAGATCATCAGTCGGGACGCGATCTCCCTGTTCGTCAGGCCCTCGGTGACCAGCCGCGCCACCGCGACCTCGTGGGGCGACAGCTCCGTCGTTCCGTTGCGGTTACGGGCCGAGGGCCGACCGCCCAAGTGGGCCAGTTCGTGGTTCGCTTCGGCCAGCCACGGCGTGGCGCGGAGCATGCCCAATGCAGTCCGGGCACGTTCCAGGCTGGCGATCGCGGCTTGCTTACGACCGGCCAGTCGCAGCAACCGCCCGCTGACCAGGTCGAACTGCGCGCGCTCGAACGGCAGCGCCAGGACGGCGGGGTACAGCGCACCGGCGCTCTTCAGCAAGACGAGTGCTGCGTTCAGATTCCCTTGCCCGGCAAGCAGCATGCAGCGTTCGCGCCGAACTGCGAGCAGTTGAACCGAGTGCTGCCGACTGTTGGCGAAGAACTCCGCCTCCTCGAGCACAACGGCGGCCTGGTCGAAGCGACCCAGCGCGATCAAAGCCGCCGCATGCATCGGCTGCCACGGCTGAATCCCCGGTTCGCGGACACCGTCCAGGGCGGCCAACTCGCCCATCGGCTGCAGCGCCGCCACGACCGCGTCAGGATCGCGGGAGGCGTACGCCAGTCTGGCTGCGGCCACCACCGCCCACACCCGGTTGGGCACGTCGCCGACCACTGCAGCGTGCTCGGCTGCCGCCGCCACATGTACCGCGGCCTGCGCGAAATTTCCGCGCGCCGAGTGCGGCAATGACGCCACGGCATGCAGCATCGGCAGCGTCCACACATTGCCGAGATCGCGGGCTGCCGCCACGCCGGCCTCCGCCTCGACAATGGCAATGTCCCAGTCGCCGGTCCGGTACTCGACGTCGGCCAGGTACTGGCGGGCAAACAGATTCGCGTGGGTCGGCCCGTGCTCACCGGTTGCTGTCACCACAGCCGACAGGTCCGTACGAGCCTGGGCAAGGTCTGCGTTCCACAGGCTGAGCATGCCGCGCCCGCCGATCGCACCGAGCTCGGCCGGGCTCGGATTCACAACATGCCGCGGCAGCCCGGCCATGAACTCCAGTGCCTGCGCGGCCTGCCCCTGGATGCCCATCGCGACGGCCATCAGGGCCATCGTGTCGGTGTCGGTCGCCATCTCCGGAGGCGTCACCGACAGGGCGTGGCTCGCCCACTCGAATGCGGCTGCTCCTCTCCCGCCCATCACCGCGTTGCGGGCGAGTTCGCTGGCGATCCGCGCCACCAGTTCGACGTCCGTCTGCGGGTTCACCGACGTCCACGCCGCATCGAGCAACTCCTGGGCCGCATCCCAGTCGCCCGAAATCGACCGCAGCCGACCTAGAGCGAAGTCGACCAATGCCGAACGCGGATGAGCCGAAATCGTCCGCTCGGCGGCAATGGTCGCGAGCGGATTGCCAACCAGAGCAAGGCATTCCACCATCCGCAGGGTGTACCGCTCGACGGCTTCGTCAGTCGGATCGGACAGTCGGACGGCCGTTTTGTAACGCTCGGCGGCCACGACCCACCAGCCGGCCTTGGCGTCGAGATCGGCCAGCCCGGCAACCTCCGCCGCCAGCTCGCGATCGGTGCCGGTCGTGGCGCTGACGCGGTGCCGCAAGGCCCCGATCCGGTCCGTGTCGGCAATCAGCCGCGACGCCCGCAGGTGCAGTCCGGTTCGTAACGATGCCGGGATGGAGTGATACACCGCCGAACGGACCAGCGGGTGTCGGAACCGGACTATTCCGTCAGCCACGATGTCGGCGACCAGCGCGGCAGCGACAGCCTGCTCGATGGCCAACGCCGGATTCGACAGCTCCCCCAGTTCGATCAGTACCGGCATCGCCGCACCATCGCCCAGGATCGCTGCGGCATGGACGAGCGCGGTCCCGTCTGGGCCACACGCGGCGACCCTCGACACGACCAGCTCACTGAACGACTTCGGCGCGGGTAGCGGCCGCCGCGGATCGCTACCCAGTTCTGCCGAGCTGAACTCCTCGAGCAAGGCCCGCGTGTACAACGGGCTTCCGCCGCTGTGCTCCACGACGCGGGTGAGAACCGCGCGTCCGAGATCGGTCCGGTTCATGGCTCGGGCGAGTGCCTCGGTCTCATCCACGTTCAGCGCGGGCAGGCCGATCCGCACCGCCGCGTCACCGAGCAGACGTTGCAGTTCGATCGGTAGCCGATCAAGCTCGTCGCTTCGGCAGCAAAGCACCGTCAGCAGCCGCTCGGCGCGTAGCCGACGCAGGGCGAACACCAGCGCGCGCACCGACATCGGATCGGCCCACTGGACGTCGTCGACGGTGAGGACCAAGCCGCGTGCGCCCACAGTGGCCAGAAAGTCGAGTAGGTCCGACCCGACCTCCAACGGGTCCAGGCCCGCCGGATCGTTGCCGACCACCCGCGTCAACGCACGGCGGCCCGTCAAATCCACGCCGCGCAGCAACTGCCCGATCACGCCGTATGGCAGCGTCTTCTCATCGGGCTCACCGGTCGCCTGCAGGGCAGTCGGTTCGATGTGGGACAAGAACTCGGTCAACAACGACGTCTTGCCGAAGCCGGCCTGGCCCTGGATCAGTGCCAACGCCGCGCCCGTGGACTCGGTGCCGTCCCACAGGTTGCGCAGCGTCGTCCGCTCCTGGTCGCGACCGATGAACGTCACAGTGCCAGGACCTGCCAGGAAGGACTGAAGGGGCACTGACACGCTGACGGTTCGCGGGCCGTTTTCCTCCACAATCGGTGATCATAAGGCCAGCGAATGCTGACGGCGAGGCCGATCGGAAACGGACCGGTCCACCTCCCCGTCGACCCCTCTACAACGGCAGATCCTCCAGCATCTCGGTCACCAAGGCCGCGATCGGCGAACGCTCCGACCGCGTCAGAGTGACGTGCGCGAACAGCGGATGGCCCTGCAGCGCTTCGATGACGGCGGCAATGCCGTCGTGGCGGCCGACCCGTAGGTTGTCCCGCTGCGCCACGTCGTGGGTAAGTACCACTCGCGATCCCGCGCCAATCCGGGACAGGACCGTCAACAGCACGTTGCGTTCCAAGGATTGCGCCTCGTCCACGATGACGAACGAGTCGTGCAGGGACCGCCCGCGGATGTGCGTCAACGGCATCACCTCGAGCATGCCCCGGTCCATCACCTCTTCCATCACGTCCGAGGACACCAGCGCACCCAGGGTGTCGAAGACGGCCTGCGCCCACGGTGCCATCTTCTCGTTCTCGCTGCCCGGCAGGTAGCCGAGCTCCTGGCCGCCGACGGCATAGAGCGGACGGAAGACCACGACGCGCTTGTGGGCGCGACGTTCCAGCACCGCTTCGAGTCCGGCGCAGAGCGCGAGCGCTGACTTGCCGGTGCCGGCCCTGCCGCCGAGCGAGACGATGCCGATCTCGGGGTCCAGCAGCAGATCCAGTGCGACGCGCTGTTCGGCGGAACGGCCATGCAGCCCGAACGCCTCGCGGTCACCGCGCACGAGCCGCACCTGCTTGTCCGGTGTGATCCGTGCCAGCGCAGAGCCTTTCGGCGAGTGGAGAACCAGGCCGGTGTGGCACGGCATCTCGGCGATGCCCGCAAAGTCCTCGTGCGCAATGACGTCCAGCGGCTCACCCTCGTACAATGCGTCGACGGTCTCCGCAGCCACGTCCAACTCGGCCATCCCCGTCCAGCCGGTGGAGTCCGCAACCGGGTGCATGCGGTACTCATCCGACGGCAGGCCGACCGCGGCCGCCTTGACCCTCAGCGGCATGTCCTTGGAGACCAGCGTGACGTCCAGTCCGTCCGCGGCCAGATTCAGCGCGACGGCCAGGATGCGGGAGTCGTTGCTGTCGATGCGGAAACCCGCAGGCAGCGTCGACAAGTCCGAATGGTTCAGTTCCACCCGCAGCGTGCCACCGTCGGGGCCGATCGGGACCGGCGCGTCCAGGCGGCCATGCTCGATGCGCAGATCGTCCAGCACCCGCAGCGTCTGCCGGGCGAACCAGCCCAGTTCCGGATGGTGCCGCTTACCCTCCAACTCGCTGATCACAACCAGGGGCAGCACCACCTCGTGCTCGCCGAACCGTCCCAGCGCACCGGGATCGGACAGCAGCACCGACGTGTCCAGGACGAACGTGCGGACCGTCGGTCGGACAGTCGCTTCGCGGGCGGGACGAGGTGTGAGGTGGTTTCGGGCAGCAGTCATGAGCTGGCTCCTGACATGGGGCTGGGCGCGGACGAACGTGGGCGCATGCCCATACGTGATCGGCGCGCTGGTGGGGTTCCGGCCGGTCCGACCACGGCACGACGGGCGCGCGGGGCCGGGACGATCCGGTCCCCCTCGCTGGTCGACACCACCGTGCAGGGACCTCCCGAGCGACCCGGGTAGGCCGGGCCACCGGCTACGACGCTACGGCCGGATCGCGCGCGGATCGGCTAGGCGCGCGGTGACGCAGCGAGGAACGCCCGAGGAAGTCCTCAGCCGCCGTATCGGCGCTGGCGGGTGCCGTAGTCGCGTAGCGCCCGCAAGAAGTCGATCTTGCGGAAGTCCGGCCACAGCGCGTCGCAGAAGTAGAACTCCGAGTGAACCGACTGCCAAAGCAGGAAGCCGCCCAATCGCTGCTCGCCGGAGGTACGGATGACCAGGTCCGGATCGGGTTGGCCCTTGGTGTAC
>JBDTDN010000011.1:0-3758 GCA_039923055.1 Jatrophihabitantaceae bacterium | reverse complement strand
CCCGGACGCCAGTACACGGTCACTTCGTCGTGATCTGAACCGGCAACGTCATACGTCATCTGGCCACCCTCCCACGCGAGGCGTTGGTCAGTCGCCGGTGGCACCGTCGATCGCCTCGCGTAACAGGTCGGCGTGCCCGTTGTGCCGGGCGTACTCCTCGATCATGTGCAGGTAGATCCACCGGATGTCTCGGGTCCGTTCGGGGTGATCGCCCCGGCTTGCCACCACGAGGTCCAGGTCCTTGCTCGCCACCGACGTCCGCGCTGCCTCGATCTCCTGGACGTACGCGCGGAGATTGGCTTCGGCGTCGGCCTCAGCGATGTCGTCGAAGTCCGCGCCGACCTGGTCCGGGTCGTAGGGGAAGTCGAGTTGCTCACCAGCAGCGTGCATCCGGAACCACCATCGCTCCACCTCGGTGAGGTGCCGCACCAAACCCAGCAGCGACAGAGCCGAAGGCGCCACTGCACGGCGCTTGAGTTGCTCCGCTGTCAGGCCCGCGCACTTGGCCAGCAGCGTGTCCCGGTGGAAGTCGAGCCACTGCTCAAGCGCGGTTCGCTCGACCGCGATCCGGTCCGGGTCAGCCCGCTCGATGCCGGACGCTTTCCAGTCCTCAGTCACTTCGCCATCTCACCACAGCGACCTGGGGCGACGTCGGTGCACCCTTGCCCCGCATCCAGTTCGGCGTGGTCAACGCGTCCGGCCAGCCGGGCGTCGACGTCGGCCGAGAACAGTGCACGCAACGCCCAGCAGGAGCAGTACCACGGCGGCTGTGTTCAGTCCCCAGAGGTGCCGGACACCGGTATCGGCCAGCGTGCCGGATCCGTTGGCGGTCGTGGTGGAGGACGAGCCGGACGGTGAGGTCGTCGAACTGGTCGAACTGCCCGTCGGATGGCTCGTGACAGGCGCCGTGATCGTCACGGTAACCGGTGCGCTCGCGCTGGAGTCCACGACGGCATCGCCGCTGTAGTTCGCGGTGATCGTGCGCTTCCCGAGCGGTAGGACGGTCGTGGTGAGCGTGGCCTTGCCGGAGGCGTCGACGCTCGCGCTGCCGATGAGGCCGCTGCCGTCCCGGAAGGTGACCGTGCCGGTGGGTTCGCCGGTGACCGGGTCAGCAAATGAAACCTGGGCGGTGAGCGTCACCTTCGTCCCCGACGTCGCCGTGGTCGGTGACGCGGTCAAGGTTGTCGCCGACGGCTCGGTGATCGTGACCGACAGCGATGCCTCAACTGCGGCA
The DNA here is from genome assembly GCA_039923055.1 of Jatrophihabitantaceae bacterium. GTDB lineage: Bacteria > Actinomycetota > Actinomycetes > Mycobacteriales > Jatrophihabitantaceae > DASXYU01. Next base: position 2,524 of record JBDTDN010000011.1, on the reverse strand, counting down.
TAGTGCGTCGACCCCGCGTAGGTCACGACGATCGGGTCGACGCCCGCAGGCAGCGTCGAAGTCGTCAGGTCGCAGGCCGTGGTGCCTCCCGCAGCGGGTGCGAGGATGCACGACCCGAGCGGGGACGAACCGATCTGGAAACCAACCGCCCCCTCGGCGGGTGTGGTGCTGCCCGACGGTGCGGTCGCGACGACGTGCAGCGTCTCCGGTGACCCGAGCCGGCCCGGGCTCGGGGTCGCCGACACATCCAGGACGACGCCGGTCAGCGGGATGGCCGGCGTCACCACCAGGGGTGTGCTCGCGCTGCTCGCCGCGTAACTCGGGTCGGACGGGCTGTACTGCGCGATCACGGTGAACGGCAACGGCGGCAGCCCGTACGCAGGGAAGGACCCGGTGGCGACTCCGCCGGATAGCGTCGCGGTCGTCGACGCCTGCTCGATCGTACCGATCATCGCGAAGAACGTGACGGTCCCGGGCGGTTGCACACCACCTGCGGCGCTGACACCGGCGCTGAGCAAGACCGGATCGTCCTGACGCGTCGGGGTGGACACGCTCACCGTGGTCGTGGTCGGGATCTTCGCCAGCGTCTGGTGGTCCAGGCTCGTCGAGTCGGCCGCGTTGAGGTAGGCATCACCGGAGTAGTGGAAGTAGTAGGTGTGCCCGGAGGAGTCCGAGAGCGGCAGATCGGTGCGGGTGATCGAGGCGTTGCCGCTGCCATCCAGCGTCAGCGGCCCGCCGATGCCGGTCATGCCGTAGACCAACTGCACGGTGCCGGTCGGGTGGACGCCGTTCGGTGAGCCCACCGATGCGGAGAAGGTGACCGGGTCGCCCTGATAGCTGCTCGTCGAGGACTGGGTGATGCTGACGTCCGGGGTGAGCGCAGAGACGACGACGTTGTCCAGCGTTCCATTGTTCGGGGCGAAGTTGGGGTCGCCGTTGTAGTGCGCGTCGACGTGATAGGTGCCGGCAGGCAATGGGTTGTCGATCGTCGCGTAGCCCTGGGATGAGTCGTTGACGACGCCGGACAAGCTCAACGTCGCGATCGTCTGGTTGTAGGACAGGTCCGCGTTCTGCAGGACGAAGTCGACCGTTCCCAGCGGGTTGTCGCAGTTGTTGAAGTTGATGCAGTCGCCGCTGTGGTCGCTGATGATCACGCCGACGGTCAGCTGGCCACCGACGGTGATGCCTGTGGCACTGCCGTTCTGCGTGATCCCCGCGTCGACCTCGCTGCTGCGAGTTCCGATATCGGCGTAGGCCGGAACGGCGACGGCGAGAGTACCGGCACCCACGACCAACAGCATTGCGGCCAGCGCAGTGACGGCGCGTCTAATGATGGATCGGTTCATGCGGCACTCCTCGGGCGGGCTGACACTCGGCATCTGAGGCAAGTGCAGACCACGGGCGTAACGGCGCGGTAATTCGGCCCCGGTGCCACTACCGTCGTCCCATGCGGGCGGACTGGCCGGTCATCGGGCGTGGCGAGGAACTGACGACGATCCGTTCCGCGCTGAGCCGCGGCGTGGGCACCGTGGTGGTGGGTGAGCCCGGCGGCGGCAAGACGATGCTGCTGCGCGAGTTGAAGCGCCTGCTGGATGCCGACGGGCACCACGCACACCTCGCGCTCGCGACGGCGGTGGGCCAGTTCCCCGTCTCGTCGGTCGACGAGTTCGGTGTTTCTGTGGCCGGCGTACTGGCGAGTGCACCGGCGACGAAGACCGTCACGCCGCAGGTCCTGATCGTCGACGACGCCCATCTGCTCGACGCTGAGTCGGCCGCTGCGCTCTGGCGACTGGCGGCGACCCGGCGAGCCGCGGTGGTGGCTGCGGTGCGCGCAGGGGAGCCTGTGCCTGTCGACATCGATCGGCTCTGGACCTCGGGCGAGTGTGACCGTGTGGAACTGGAGCCGTTCGGCGAAGGTGACGTCCGCGTGCTGCTCGAGTTGGTGCTCGGCGGGGACGTAGAGGACCGGGTGGCGCGTCTGCTGGTCACCCGGTCGGGCGGAAACGCGCTGCTGCTGCGGGAGTTGGTCCGGTCCGGGGTCGGCTCCGGCGCGTTGACCCGTCGCCACGAGGTGTGGTCTCTCGTGGCGGATCTGCCGCTGGGGGCGGGCGTGCGACACCTGATCCAGGGCATGCTCGCAGGCCTGTCCGAGGACGAGCTGCTCGCGGCGCAGTTGTTCGCGTTGGCTGAGCCACTCCCGTTGGCCGTCGGGGATGTCTTGGTGGACGCTTCGGTGTTGGAGTCGTTGGAGGCGCAGGGCGTCGTCGTCGTGCAGGACATCATGGACGGGCCGGTACTCACCCTCGGTCACCCGCTGTACGGCGAGGTGCTGCGGGCCGAAATCGCCCCACTACGCCTGCGACGTCTGCGCCTGGAGTTGGCGCAGGCAGTCGATAGCTCGCCGAACACCCGGCCCTGGGACACCGTTCGTGCGACCTTGTGGAGGGTGGAGGCCGGCGCCTTCGTCGACGCCGGCGCACTGCTTGATGCAGCCCGGCTCGCCCGAACGTTCAGTGGTGCGGTG
>JBDTDN010000010.1:0-3840 GCA_039923055.1 Jatrophihabitantaceae bacterium | reverse complement strand
GGCGGTAATTGTGTTGCTGCTGATCAACGCGTTCCAGGCGTTCGACGAGTTCTTCAATCTGCTCTCCAGCAGCGCCGGTTACCCTCCGTATGCCAGACCGCCGCTGGTGTACTTGTACTACATCGCGCTGGGCAAGGGGCAGGACTTCGGACACGGAAGCGCCGGAGCGGTGATCTTGACGTTGCTGATCGCGATCATCACAGTTGGTCAGGCCAAGCTGCTCGGTCTGGGTCGCAAGGAGCGGGACGCATGATGCCCAACCGGTTCAACCGCGTCGACCGGCGACTGTCGATGGAGCGAGCGCGATGACTGCCACGCTGGCACCACCGGGGCATCGCGCACCCGTTGGGCGGATCCGCCAGGAGCGGGCGCAGCGAGCCGGCAGCACTGTTCGGTACCTGGCGTTGACTATCGGTGCGGTGATCTTCCTGATCCCGTTCTACCTGTTGCTACGCAACGGGTTGGCCACCGACCGGGAGATCACTGCGCCCGGTTGGACATTCTTCCCGACCAGCCTGCAGTGGGGAAATATCTCCGAACTGTTCTCCGACCCGGCAGTTCCGATGCTGCGCAGCATGGTGAACTCGGTAGTGATCTCTGTTCTGCAGACCTCTGGCGCGGTGCTACTGGGCGGACTCGCCGGCTATGGGCTGGCCCGGATCCCTTTCCGGCACGCCAATCTTGTGTTCGGTGCCATTCTGATCACGCTGATGATTCCGGCGTCGGTCACATTCGTGCCGACTTTCGTCCTGGTCTCGTCACTGGGATGGGTGTCTTCGCTGCAGGGGCTGATCGTGCCGGGGCTGTTCCAAGCGCTGGTTGCGTTCCTGTTCCGGCAGTACTTTCTGAACTTCCCCCATGAGCTGGAGGAGGCCGGGCGGATCGACGGGCTCGGATACTTCGGCACCTTCTGGCGCATCGTGGTGCCGAACTCGCTGCCGTTCACCAGCGCGATCGCCACCATCACTTTCATCGCCAGTTGGAATGCGTTCCTGTGGCCGCTGGTGATCGCTCAGGACCAGAGTTCGTGGACCGTGCAAATCTCGGTGTCCACGTTCCTGACCGCGCAGACCATCAACTTGCACGAGTTGTTCGTCGCCGCCGGCGTGTCGGTGCTGCCGCTCGTGCTGGTGTTCATCGGCTTGCAGCGGTTCATCGTCCAGGGCGTCGAATCCACCGGCATCAACAGTTGACCTTTACGTCCGGGTCGATGGCAATCCGAACTTGATCAGTTCCCGGACGGAGCGCTGCATCGGAATCCGGTACTCCTGCCGGGCCTTCAGCAGGTCTGCCACTGGCCTGGTAGGTGATCGGGCCCCGTCGAATCAGCTCGACGTAGGCACCCAGCATGTCGATATCGGCGTCGTGCCGAAGGATTTCAGCCCGCGCCATGGTCAGCACCGATCGGGATCCGTCGGAGGCTGTGTCCGGCGGGTCCCGATCGGCGCCAACCAGCAGTCACTTCTTGGCGAGAGAGATCAGATAGTCCACATCGGCCGGCTGCAGGCCGCTGAGCAGCGAGGTCATCACGTCGCTGTAGGTCCGAATCGGACTGACGTACCACTGGCCGTCACCGGCTTGGACCATCACCACGCCCAGCCCGATGATCTTCGGGAACTCCCGGGTGATGATGTCGATCACCTGTGGATCGAGGTCTGAGCCGCCAGTCTGGTCGATCCAGCTCTGGAAGTTGTCCGGATCGGCGGGGTTGATGTTGACCGTCCCTTGGCCCGGCAAGGTCAGCCGGAGGGAACCGCTGGCCGGGTCCCGCACAACCGCGTAGACGTCGCCTCCCGACGTCACCTCCAGATCCTTGATCGAGACCTTCTTGCCGCCGGTCACGTCCGTGACGTCCCACTCCGCTTTGGTGATCTTCGCGTTGCCCAGGTCGGTCGAGGTACCTACCTGGCCGATGATGAGACTGCCGTAGTCCTGCAGCACCCCCATCTCATCCGGCGACAACGTCGCGATGACACCGGCCGCCGAGCCCGTGGTGGCCATGTCCAGGAACGTGTTCATCGCATCCTGTGGGGTGGCCGAGCCGCGTGGGGCGATCGGCGACAAGGTATAGTCGCCGCCCTTCTCCGAATAGGCCCAGTTGTCCGCGATCGTGTAGAACAGCGACGGATACCACTTGCCGTCGCGTTTGACGGTGGCGATCCGGATCGGGTGTCCGAGTTTTGCGACCTCGTTCGCGATATCGACGGTGCTGGTCGATGGATGGACGGAATCCTTCAGATCCGGGAACGCCTCGTTGATCTTGTCGGAGAACGGCAACGAGCCGGAGAACGTGGCAGTGATCGTGCCGCCGGTCAAGTTGACGATCGAGATGTGATCGTTGATCTGTTGTGGAGCGGCGGCGTAGGCCAGGTCTTTGGTGGTGATGGTGACCCCGGTGACGGAGTCCGGCTTGACGTCCGCCTTCACCACACCGAGGCGCTTCAACTCGGTCAAGATGTCACCGGTCATGTCGGCGAACAGGTGCGCCTCCACCGGATCCAGCTGTGCGGCGGCGCCGAGCAGGTCGTTGTTGCCGACCGCACTGAACAGCGCGCTGGCTGCCGCAGCCGGTGTCGTCTGACCACCGGCCGTCTCAGCGGTTCCGCGGAATGCAAAGAACCACACGGCGGTCCCTGCCAGCAGCGCCACCACGACCGCGACCGCTGTCGCTATGACAGGAGTACGGCTCTTCTTCCTATTCGGGGGCGTGCCGGGGGAGTAACCAGCGGGACCACCTTGTTGCGTGGGTGGCTGTTGCTGCCAGCCTTGTTGCGTGGGTGGCTGTTGCTGCCAGCCTTGCTGTCCACCGGACTCCGGCTGATAACCGGGCCAACCCTGCTGTCCACCGTTCGTCATCGATGGACCCCCGCACGGGTGTTGGTTGCTGCTTCAGCGGTTCCATTGGTGTCGTTCATCGGTGTGTCGGTCCCTTCTACGGCGCTGCTGGCTGTCAATGTCGACGAACTCCCCCGTCCGCCCGACGTTCGACGGTACGCGGGGCGTTGCGGTTCCGGACCTGGTGTTTGAAGCGGTAGCGGAAGCTACTCGACGGAGGTGCCCCGTACCAGTGTTGCCTATCGAAGCTGCTCCGGGGCGCATTCGAGACGATCTGAACCGTCCGGCCACCATCGCGCCTTCAAGCCGCCGGAGTCGCGGCCCGCGCGCCGCGCCGACAGCATGAAGAACACGCCGGCGGCCGTGAGCAGAACCGCGCCGACGGCCATAGTCGTCGGACCGGCGGAGTCCAGCGCCACGCCCATCGCCGAGCGCCCTGAGGCCAGCATGAGGATTGCGATCGACCCGCCGCCGAGCAGCAGCCCGATGATCACCGAGAGCACTCCGGCCGATCGGCGCCATCCGAGGACGCCGACCAGCACCGGGACGATGCAGACAGGTCCCAGGAAGGGCAATGCGTGCACCAGCACGGCCGGGGTCCCGCTCAGCACGTTGAGCTGCTGGATCACACCGGCGATCTGGTAGATGTTTCGTCGGACCTGACCGGAAACGACCCAGGGCAGGAAGGTGCCCGTGATCAGGACTGTCATCCCGAGCGCTGCGACTGCGGGCGGACCCGCGTACCGGAGTCGTCTGCCTGGGAAGGGAGACCTGGCGCCGCTGATGACTCTCGAGCCGCTCGCCGCGGACTGCGGCGTCGTCGGACCGGTATCCGAGTTCACCGCCCTAGTGTGACGCAGCCGCTCGCCGGGTCGGGCGGTCTTCGGTCGATCGTGTGCTCCGGCGCGTGCCCATCGATTCATTATGTACCGGTATAAGTGATGTCTCCAGTTTGGGACGGGTGAGTTTGGAGTTACGGCTGGCGCAAACGGTGATGAAGTGGCA
>JBDTDN010000009.1:0-2963 GCA_039923055.1 Jatrophihabitantaceae bacterium | reverse complement strand
ACAGGTGTCAGCGGTGTCGGCGGAGCTATGCCTGCTCGGCAGTGAACTGTTGCACCGTTCGGGACTCAACCACCCGTCTGAGGCAACTCGCCGTCGAATACTGAGCCGCTGAGGACCGCTCAGAACCGGTGTCTGGCCAGCCGCAGCCCGCCGCGCGCGTCCCCACCGGCGGAGGTGTGCATGGCTGGCACCATCTCACTGGTGACCAGGCCTCGCTCGCTGGTGAGCTCATCGACGACACCGAACAGTTCAGCGATGCGCTCTGGGGTGTCGATGACGGTGGTGAGGGTCGGTACGCGCCGACCGAGCTGCAGCAGCCGGTCGCCGTGCGGCACTTGGTCGCCGTGAAAGCCCCACATTCCACGCAGGGTGGTCGAGCCGCTGGCCCCTTCGTGCCGTAGACGCCTGGTGAGTGCCCGGTGAATGGGCTGCCCGTCATGCAAGTCTGCTTCGGAGTTATAGATCATGAGTTTCTGCCACAGCGCCATGCCGTGCTCGTCGGTTGCGGGTAGGGGGTGTGGCGCCTGTAGTAGCTCACCGTCACGTTTGCAGACCCGTGCTCGTTCGAGCGTGATCAGTGGGCGGCGCAGCAACCCCCCAAGTTCGGGCAGCACTCGGACGATCTGGCTACCGGAGCCCACCGCAATGACCATCACGGGCACGTCGGCGTTACGGCCGAAGAACCGCGCACGTTCGGGCGTTCCATGGGCGGTGCCATCGACGCCGAGCAGCGTCGTCGCCCCAGCGATACCGCGCCGGTGCAACAGATCGCACACCGCGACGAACGCAGGTACCCGGCGGACCCGTTCTTGGCGACCGAGGTACACGGTGAGCTTGGTCGCCTCGTCGAACTCCTCCGGCAGCGAGACTGACTCGATCTCGTCGGTCTGCATCCGGAGACGTTCCAGAGTGATCAGCCCGGTCCCGGTCAACTCGGCAGCATCCTCCAGTAGTGTCTCGATGCGTTCGCGGGTATCGACAGCGATCGCGACAGCCGGCAGATCCTCCGACAGCGTCAGCGAGGTGTCGGTCCGTAGATGATGTTTCAGCCCGAAGCCTTCTACGCCGCGCAGCAGAATGCTCGTCGCGATCTCGTGGCGTCCGAACAGCTCCACTAACGCATCGGCGACGAACCGATGACCGCTCCGTTTACGTTCGCCGAAGTAGGTCGTCAGCTTCAGGCAGTCTTCGTTCATGCGTGTACACCGATCCATCGCCCCAACGCCGCGGCGGCGACGCCGACGACCAGGGTGACCGCGACGTTGAGTGCCGCCGATCGGTTCTGCCGCTCTTCGACTAGCCGCTGAGTTTCAAACATCCATGTCGAGAACGTCGTGTATGAACCGACAGCGGCGGTGCCGGCGAGCAGTGCCTCGTCGCTGCCGAGGGCCAGACCGGTGATCAGGCCGAGAATGACGGCGCCACTGAGGTTGATCACCAAGGTGCCGAACGGGAAGTCCCCCCCCAGCCTGGCACCTACCGCGCCGTCCACGACAAAACGAAGCACCGATCCGCACCCGCCGATCAGGATGACGCCGGCCCACACGAGCGCGTTCATCGCAGAACCCGGACTCGGCGAACGGTAGCGGTCGCGAGATGGATCGCCAGGTAGCCGGCGACGATGCTCGCGCCGGCATACGCGAGCGCCAACCCGTATGTATGGGCGTCGATCATCTTGACCAACTCCACCTGCATGGTCGAGAAGGTGGACAGTCCGCCGCATAGTCCGGTGCCGACCAGGGGCCTGCGGTAGCCGGACAACGGCAGCCGCTCCTGCAACCTGGTCACGAAGTAGCCAAGCAGAAACGCGGCGACCACATTGACCACGAACGTGGGCCATGGCCAGCTGGTCGCGGAATGCGGAAACGCTTCGGACAGCGCGGCTCGTAGCAGCGTCCCGAGGGCGCCGCCAGCGAAGACGGCGGCAACCTCACGCCGGTCGAGCCGGAGCAGCAGACGGGACCGAGCCGGGCGTGATTTGGTCGTAACTACGGCGGGGTCCGGTCGCGTGGTTTTCTGGTTCGGCGTCGGCCGGGCGGAGCCCGACGACGAGGTTGGCACGGGCGATCTCCCTCCGCGATCCGGTACAAGACAAGTAGCGATGCAAGCCATCAGCCGGGTTGCACGGCGGGTCGAAAGGCCACGCGCACCTTCCCACCAGGGGCATCATCTGGCCTCGGTCAGAATAGCGGCCCATGTCGCGGCACTCCGGCAGGCTGCATCGCCTGCTCAGTCCGATCGCCGACGAGCGGTGGTCGTCGGTTGTGACGGTGATGGATCCCGCCGAGTCGAGTCAGTCTCGACTAAACCGCCACCGTGCTGATGGTTCCTCGGACACACACGGAGGCTTGGTGCGCATCGATCCTCATCCGAACTTGGCCGGCGTCGGTCTGCGCCCGACTCGGCAGCGCTTCCCGCCGGTGTCCTCCTGCGCCTGCGGTCCGTTCGCATGCCCCGCGACGGAAGGTCGATTCGGCCAGTTCATCCGACCCGGCGGCCCGGCTGAACAGGCCCAGATCGTTTTGACCAGGCGTCCGCGATCGCTCGGTTTTCAGTTCCAGCCCACGACAACCATGGAAACCGATGTCCATCAACCTGGAAGATGATCCATCCAACGACCGGATCCTCATGCGTTTCACCCTTCCCAGAGATGCGCACGACGGGCCCGTGTCGGTCGTGGGCAGCTTCAACGATTGGACACCGGGCACCGACTTGTTGATCGACCACGGAGACGGATACATCGGCGTCAACATCCCGGTCGCTCCGGGAAGCGAGATCAGATTTCGCTACCTGGGCTCGAAGGGCCGCTGGTTCGACGACCCAGACGCCGATGCCATTACCGACCAGGGCGGCATCGTGCACATCCCGGTGACCGCCGCTGACGCGGCCGTCGAAGACCCCTCCAGCGGAGGGGAACGCCCGGTAGCCGCACCCGCGGGCGCGGCAGGTGGCGGCTCGTCCGC
>JBDTDN010000008.1:0-7467 GCA_039923055.1 Jatrophihabitantaceae bacterium | reverse complement strand
GGTCTCGGCGAAGCCCAGGTACTGCTCACCGAACCAGTACATGTCGGCGAGGGTCAGGAAGTATCCTTCGGCGTTCTCGGTGCGGGACGGATACTCGCCGAACATGTCGACGGCGGGGTAGATCAGTAGCTGCGCTGCAAGCGGTATGCCGTCCGCGTGGGCCAATTGCGCGCAGATCGCGGAGAGGTTTCCCCCGGCGCTGTCCCCGCCGACGACCACGCGGGTGGGGTCGGCGCCGTACTCGTCAAGGTGTTCGATCACCCAACGCAGCGCGGCGTAGGAATCATCGACAGCGGCGGGGAAGTGGTGCTCCGGAGCGAGCCGGTAGTCCACGCTGACCACGACGGCGTTGATGTCGCGGCACAGCAGGCGGCAGATACCGTCGTGGGTGTCCAGATCGCCGATGACGAAGCCGCCACCGTGCAGGTACACGATCGTCGGCGCGGTGCCGGTGGAGTCGGTGTCGTCGGCCCCGGGCCGATACACCCGCACCGGGATCGACCCGGCAACGGTTGTGTCGACTGCTGACCCCACAGGCGTCAGGCTCGCTGGATCGCGCAAGTCGACCATCAAGGTGTGCAGTCCGGCGCGCGCCTGCTCGACGGTGCCGTCGGCCACTGCGGGCAGGCCTGCGGCTTCGATCATCTGCAGCAGGCCGGCGGTGTTCGGATCCAGAGGCATAGACGTGATCCTATGCATACCGTCGGTCAGGCTGGCGAGCTGTCAGCCGAGGTCCAGACCCGGGTAGAGCGGATTCGCATCGAGCAACTCGTTCGCCGCGGCATGCGTCTTGTCCGCCACCCCGTCGGCGAGCGTGTACTTCGCCTTGGACGCCCCACCTGAGGCAGCCGCCGTCGGCGTGGTGGCCGACAGCACGTCGACGATCAGTTCGGCTACCCGGTCGAAGTCCTCGGCGTCGAAACCGCGCGAGGTCAGTGCGGGCGTCCCGATCCGTACGCCCGAGGTGTACCAGGCACCGTTCGGGTCGCGTGGTACGGCGTTGCGGTTGGTGACGATGCCCGAATCCAGTAGCGCGGACTCGGCCTGCCGTCCGGTGAGGCCGAAGGAACTGACGTCGATCAGGGCCAAGTGGTTGTCGGTGCCGTCGGTCACCAGCTTGGCGCCACGGCGCATCAGACCCTCGGCGAGCGCCACGGCATTGGCCGCGACGTTCTGCGCGTACGTCTGGAACGCCGGTAGACGAGCCTCCGCCAGCGCGACGGCCTTGGCTGCCATGACCTGACCGAGTGGGCCACCGAGCACCATCGGGCAGCCGCGGTCGACGGCGTCGGCGTACTCCGGTTGGCACAGCACCATGCCGCCGCGCGGTCCGCGCAATGACTTGTGAGTCGTCGTCGTGGTGACGTGCGCGTACGGCACCGGGTTGAAGTCGCCGGTGAAAACCTTGCCCGCGACCAGTCCGGCGAAGTGCGCCATGTCGACCATCAGCGTCGCCCCGACCTCGTCCGCGATCTCCCGCATCTTGGCGAAGTTGACGCGCCGTGGGTAGGCCGAGTACCCCGCGATCAGCACGAGCGGCTTGAACTCACGAGCCTTGGCGCGGACGTCCTGGTAGTCCAGCAGGCCGGTCGTCGGGTCGGTGCCGTAAGAGGACTGGTGGAACATTTTGCCGCTGATGTTCGGGCGGAAGCCGTGCGTTAGGTGCCCGCCGGCATCCAGGGACATGCCGAGTGCGCGCTGGTCGCCAAGCCGCTTGCGCAGCGCCTGCCAGTCGTCCTCGGACAGGTCGTTGACGTGCTTAGCGCCCGCCTCGGCCAGGACGGGCGACTCGATGCGTTGCGCAAGGATCGCCAAGAACGCAACGAGGTTTGCATCGATGCCCGAGTGTGGTTGCACGTACGCGTGCGGTGCGTCGAACAGGGCGCGGGCGTGGTCGGCAGCGAGTTGCTCGACGGTGTCGATGTTCTGGCAGCCGGCGTAGAAGCGGTGCCCGACCGTGCCCTCGGCGTACTTGTCCGAGAGCCAGTTGCCCATCGTCAGCAGCACTGCGGGGGAGGCATAGTTCTCGCTGGCTATCAACTTCAGCGAGCTGCGCTGATCGGCCAGTTCGCTGCGGATGGCGGCGGCGATGTTCGGCTCGACCGCCTCGATCACTGTTAGCGCGCTGCGGTACGCGGTCGACGCTGCGGCGGCGTCGAAGGGCTGGACGTTGACGTTCTCTGGCACGGTGCGCCTCCATGGGTTCGGTCGGGGGCACCCAGGCGCGCGGCTGGTGTTGCTGAGCCGTTCCCCGGTGGTGGACCCACCTTACGAACACGCCAGTCACGGCCCGCAGCAAGGATAGCTGCCGCGGCCGACGATCACGACCCCAGGCTGCGCTTTTGGACCAGTTACTAGGGCGTCCTACTATTTAGTCATGGGTACCGCACACAGCGATTTCGACTCCTACCAACTCAGCGACGAGCAGCGGATGCTGCGAGCGGCCGTGCGCGATCTCGCCGAGGACAAGATCGCCCCACGGGCCGCTGAGATAGACGAGAGCGAGCAGTTCCCGTACGACGTCCTCGACGCGCTCGTGAAGGCGGGCTTCCACGCGGTGCACGTGCCGGAGGAGTACGGCGGTGCGGGCGCGGATGCCACCTCTGCCTGCATCGTCATCGAAGAGGTGGCGCGCGTATGCGCGTCGAGTTCGCTCATCCCTGCCGTCAACAAACTGGGGTCGCAGCCGGTCATCCTCTCGGGCTCGGAGGAGTTGAAGATGCAGGTGCTGCCGCCGCTCGCATCCGGCGAGGCGATGTTCAGTTATGCGCTCTCCGAGCGGGAGGCCGGCTCAGACGCCGCGTCGATGCGCACGCGCGCCGAGCTCAAGGGTGAGGAGTGGGTGCTCAACGGCACCAAGTGCTGGATCACCAACGCTGGAGTCTCCACCTACTACACAGTGATGGCGGTAACCGACCCGACCAAGGGCGCGAACGGCATCTCGGCGTTCGTGGTGCACAAGGACGACCCGGGCTTCTCGGTCGGTACGAAGGAGCGCAAGCTCGGGATCAAGGGCAGCCCGACGTGTGAGATCTACTTCGAGAACTGCACGATCCCCGCGGACCGGATCATCGGCAAGCCCGGCACGGGATTCAAGACCGCGTTGCGCACGCTGGACCACACTCGCCTGGCGATCGGCGCGCAGGCGCTCGGTATTGCGCAGGGCGCGCTGGATGCCTCGATCGACTACGTCAAGCAGCGTCGGCAGTTCGGCAAGCGCATCGGTGACTTCCAGGGCATCCAGTTCATGCTCGCGGACATGGCGATGCGCATCGAGGCCTCCCGTCATTTGGTGTACGCGGCGGCTGCCCGTGCCGAGCGCAACGAGCCGAACCTGACGTTCACCTCCTCGGCGGCGAAGGTGTTCGCCTCCGATACCGCGATGTCCGTGACGACCGATGCGGTGCAACTGTTCGGTGGCGCCGGCTACACCCGTGACTTCCCGGTCGAGCGGATGATGCGCGACGCGAAGATCACCCAGATCTATGAGGGCACGAACCAGATAAACCGCATGGTGATGGCGCGGAATCTGCTCAAGTAGCCGGGCGGAAGTTTCGGCGGGTTGACCGCGACGTCGGTCAGGACGAGTTCTTGCGGGCGATTCGGACCAGTTCGCGGGCGTGCTCGGCAGGATGCCTGCCGAGCCAGATGGCGCGCAGTTCGCGGTGCAGATCCAGGTTTTGGACGCGGACCTCGACCAGCGTTCCGGCCGCCAGTTCTGCAGCCACCGCCTGCGCACTGACCACGCCTACGCCGCCACCCGCACGTGCGGTCGCGACGATAGTTGTCGTGGACCCCAATTCGATCGCGTGCGGCAATGCGGGATCTGTCGTGCCCAGCGCCGCTGCAAGCGCGTCGAGAAAGGTATCGCGGGTGCCCGATCCCGGCTCGCGCAACAGCAGCGGTAGCTCAAGCAGGTCGACCGGCCGCAGCCCAACTGGTGCGCGTGCGGCGAGTGGGTAGCGCGCGGCCACGACCAGCGCCAGCAGATCAGTGCCGATGTCCGCCGCGTTCAAGCCAGCAGGGACGGTCGGCATCTCCACAAAGCCGAGGTCGACCGATCCGGTCCGAACCAGTTCGCAGACCTGTCTGCTGTTCGCCACAACTACCGCAATGTCGATCGACGGTCGCACGCGTCGTAGCGTCAGCAGCCACGTCGGCATCAGGTATTCGGCGATGGTCAGGCTGGCAGCAATCCGTAGTTTGGCATTGCTCGACGCGCGCAGGGCGAGAACTCCGTCGGTCAATCCGTGGGCCGCGTCGACCGTCGTCCGCGCCCAGGCTGCAATCACTTCACCGGCAGAGGTGAGGGTGCTCCCGCGCGTGGTTCGCACCAGCACGGCCACGCCCAGTTGGCGCTCCAAGCGGGCCAATCGCGCACTTGCGCTCGGCTGGCTGATGCGATGGGCATCTGCGGCCCGCCCGACGCTGCCGAGTTCGGCGACCGACAGCAAAAGATCCAGAGCCGGCAGGTCCGGCGTCCAGGGGGGCAGCATGCCTCGCAGTCTTCCAGTAGACACCGCATCGCAGTGCCCGGCACAGCCAGAGATCAGCCAAAGGCCCACTGCAGCAGCAGGCTGGACGTCGCGACCGCGACCCACAAGATCGCGCCGAGTGCCAGTGGTCGCGCACCCGCCCGGCGCAACCCGGCGAAGTCGGTGGACAGGCCAATCCCGGCGAGTGCCGTCGTGATCAGGAACAGCGACACCTGCGCCAGAGCGTGATGGGAACTGACCGGGATCACCCGCACGGTATTGAGCGCGGCGACGAGCAAGAAGCCGATCAAGAACCACGGGATCAAGTGCAACACCCGGGCCGCGACGCTTGGACGCGAACCGGCTTCGATTTGGTCGCCGCGCCGTCGGACCAACGCCGCTAGTCCGAGACAGATCGGGATGATCATCAACGTCCGCGTCAGCTTGACGACCACCGCATAGTTGCCGGCATCGGTCCCGTACGTGGTCGCCGCCGCCACCACCGACGAGGTGTCATTGACGGCGGTTCCGGCGAATAGGCCGAACTCGTGCTGGCTCAGTCCGAGCGCGTGCCCGAGTGGCGGAAACAGCAGTACCGCCGCGACATTGAACAGAAAGATCGTCGAGATCGCATAGGCGACGTCGTTGCTGCGCGCCTTGATCACCGGGCTGACCGCGGCAATGGCCGATGCTCCGCAGATGCCGGTACCGACGCCGATCAATGTCCGCAGATCGGTGGCAATCCCCAGCCGGCGGCCCAGCCAATATGCCAATGCCAAGCACACGGTGAGCGTGCCGAGCATGACCGGCAGGGAGCCGCCGCCCACCTTCGCCACCTGGCCGAGCGAGAGCTGTGAACCCAGCACCACGACCGCAAGTTGCAGCACGAACTTGGACGCGAACTTGATGCCGGCCGCCAGTCGTTCATGGCGGCCGACCGAGGAACTGAGCAGTACGCCGAGCACGATTCCGGCGACGGGCGCGCCGAGCAGCGGTGCCAGACGGCCGACCGCGGTGGCAACGCACGCAAGCAGGATCGCCACCGCGAGACCGGGTGCGATCGCGGTTGTTCTCCGCCGAACGCGCGTCGCTGCGGTAATGGAGGAGATGGCCTGATCCGGTTGTGGCATGGATCAATCCTCTCCGCTGGGCCCGGGTTGCGGCACCATTGAGTCGGCCCCCTAGGGCATAGGCGAAACCTATGGCGGATCAGCTGTGGGCCGTCGCCCGCTCCTGTGTCATTCGCCGCTCCAGAACCGAGGCGTCGATGCAGTTTCGGACGTAGATGACCGACCCGCCGACGACCAGCGGCGCCAGCAGGGTGTCGATCCAGTCCGCGGGCGTCAGCCAGTCTCGTGCGGTCAGCAGCCGACCGCCGGAAGCCAACCCAAGATCGACGGCTCGCTGCCGGGCCAAGTCGACGACCTCCCCACGCGAATACCCTTGCAGACACGGGTCATCCGAACTGGCGACGAGCCGCACCGAAGACCAGGCATCGGCCTGCGGCCGGACCGCCGTGACGAAGTCCAGCGAGCCGGCCGGCGGAGTGTCCCGAAAGCCGACCGCCGCCGCGTCCGGCGCCACTGCGTACACATCGGGAACGGTGAGCGCGCCGTCCAGGCTCGTGGGCGACACGAACGCGATGTCGGCCAACGCCGGATCGTCGGTCAGTTCCAGACCGGCCGTCAGGCAACCGAGCAGCACAGGAACCGAGATCCAGTGCGCGGGCAGTGCGACCAGTGCTCGATCACCGACACCCAACCCCAACTCGGTGGCCAGCAGATGGTGGGTCTTGGCCACCCAGTTCGCGGCCGACTTCACCGACAACTCGGAGCGTTCACCGGACGATTCGTCGTAGTAGGTGACGAACGGCCGGGACGGCGCAGTGCTCAGCAGGTCGGCGAATGCCTGTTCGGGGGTCATCAGTTGATGCAGTTCGCGTCGATGGCCTGAGGTGCCGGCTTGGTCGCGGTCCGCGTCCCGGTGGTGGTCGACTTGGTAGCGGTCGACGTGGTGGGCGTCTTTGTCGGCGGGGTCGGCTTGGCCTTGGCGGTGACCCCGTCCGGCCCCAGCAGCAGCGTCAGCGTGCTGACGTTCGCCAACTGCAGGCCAGCGCCCGGCACATAGGCGGCGAGGGTCTTGGCCTGAGCCTGCATGCCGTCCGCGTACTCGATAGTCGTGGCCGTGACCGCCGAGGTGGCGTCGCCCGTCGTGGCGTGAAAGCCCTGGGACTTCAGGGTGTCAGCGCTGGTCGCGGCAGCGCCGTTGACCCCGGTACCGGCGTTGAGCACCGATACGTTCACTGTTGAGGGCGCCACGGTCTTGGCCGAGGCCAGCTTGGCATCGCCTTTGCCGATCAGGTCCGTGACGAACTGCTTCACCTGCGCCGGATTGACAACCACGACGCTGCCGGCCTGGTTGTTGGCGAATCCGTCCGTCGGGATCGTCTTACCGACGATGTTGTCCGCGGTCAGGTTCTCCATCTGTCGCCCGAGATCGAGCAAGTTGAGGGTGCCGTCGACGTAGATCGATTGCTTGATGGCGTCGAGCAGGCTCTGCAGTTTGAGCAGCACGCCAGCCGAGGCGATCTTGCGGAACGCCGCAGTGAGGAAGTACTGCTGGCGTTTCACGCGGTCCAGGTCGCCGAGCCCGTCCGGGAAACCGTACCGCTGCCGGACGAAGGCCAGTGCCTGAGTGCCTTTGATAACCGAGACGCCTTTGGGCAGGTCGATGCCCGAATTCGGTTCCTTCACCGCCGCGCACATGTTGACCGGAATGCCGCCGACCGCGTTGCTGATCCGATAGAAACCGAGCAGATCGACCTGGACGTAATGGTCGATGTTCAACCCGGTCAGGTTCTGGATCGTCGTGATCAGTAAGTTCGCCCCGGCCGCCCGTTTGGCCTCCACCGCGCCGCCGGCAGCGTTGTAGGCGCTGGGGTAGGCCGAGTTGAGCTTGTTCATGCCGTACCCCGGGATTGCGACGTAGGAGT
>JBDTDN010000007.1:0-3090 GCA_039923055.1 Jatrophihabitantaceae bacterium | reverse complement strand
AGCCCATCAAGTCCGCCAGCATCGCGCTCACCCGACGCGCGTTGGCCCGCGCCGACCGGCGACAAGGCCGACGCGGGCCGTGGCTACGACTTCTCGACCGCCTCGGTCTCGGCTTCGACTCCTGAAGCCGCCCACCGAACTCGGCAGACACGGCCGTATGATGGCCGACTCGACCGACCGACCTCCTCGTGCGAATCGCCGTTGCCGGTAAGTCGCTATCCAAGCGCGTCGATGCCGACACTACCGTGAAGCAAGATCAACTCAACCGAGGAGGAGCGAACTAGCGAAACAGCCCCGATCGGCAGATCTGCTCAGACGACTGGGCGTTGTGATCCGCGTGCGGCTTCAGCGATGGCGGCAGCGACGTGCGCGTAGCCGCGGTCCAGGGAGCTGACGGTGATCCGGATGTGCGGGTCGAGGGATGTGTGGACTTGGAATGGGGCTCCTGGTGCGGCGCCGATGCCGTGGTTGGCGAGACAGAGGATGGCGGAGGTTTCGTCGGCGACGGGAATCCAGATGTTGAATCCGTCGGTGCCTGTCACGCTGATGTGTTCGGCTGCGAGTGCGTTGACCACGTTGGTGCGGCGTTGGGCGTAGACGGTACGGGCGTGTTCGACGGCGGTAATCGCGACGGGATCGGTGAGTAGTTCCAGCAGGATTCGTTGCAGGATTCGGCTGGTCCAGCCTTGTCCGTTCTGGCGTAGGGCGCTGATCTCGCGCATCAGCTGTTCGGGTCCGCTCATGGCGGCGATGCGTAGGTCTGGTCCGTGGGACTTGGAGAAGCTGCGGATGTGGACGGTCTGTTGTGGCAGCCAGACGCCGAGACTGACGGGTTCGGCCCGGGCGACGGCGGCCCACGATTCGTCCTCGATGATGATGGTGTCGGTGGGTGCGAGCAGTTTGCTGAGTTGGTGTGCGCGTCGGGTCGTCATGGATACACCGGTTGGGTTTTGTGCTCGTGGTTGAACGATTACTGCGCGGGTGGGAACCGCCAGCGCGTCCTGAACGCCGTGAAGGTCGATGCCGTCCTCGTCCAGGCCGACGGCGACGATGTCGACGCGGTGCGATTCGAGCAGATCCAGCATCGGCGGGAAGTAGGGCGTTTCGACGATGACCCGGTCACCGAACCCGAACAGCACGCGGGCGGTGAGGTCGAGGGCGTCCATGGCGCCGTCGACCACGGTCAGTCCCGGCACATCGAAGGGCCAGGTGGTGCGAATCAGGCGGTCGAGGTCAGCCAGGACGGGTGGGTCGAGGTAGCTGCCGGGTGCGACGGCTTCGGTCAGTGCCCGAACCGCCGAGCTGAGGTCGGGAAGCAATCGCGGATCCGGCACGCCGGTCGACAGGTCGAGTTGGACGTTGCTGGCAGGGTCGACCGCCCTGCGGTATCGCGAGGACTGGGTCGATCGTGGCGCGATGATCGTGCCTCGTCGTCCGGAACTGACGATCACCCCGCTGCGTGCGAGCAGTTGCCACGCCGCAGCCACCGTGGTCGGTGAGACGCCGAGCTCGGAGGCGACAGACCGGATCGGGGGCAGGAGAGCACCCTCGGCGAGGCTCTGGTCCCGGACGGCTCGTGCGATTGCGGTAGCGATCCCCTTAGCGGTGAGCTCCAGCACCGGCACACCCAACAGAGGAGACATAGTCTGTAACATAACAAAAAGTATCTTGTGTTACTAGTATCTAGTACATAGGCTCCCTTCATGAGTATTCCTATCTCTCACTGGATCGGCGGTCGTGCGGTTGAGGGCACGTCCGGACGTACCGCGCCGGTGTTCAACCCGGCGACCGGCGAGCAGACCGGCCAGGTCGCGCTTGCATCTGCTGCTGAGGTCGCGGGGGCGGTCAAGATGGCCGGCGAGGCCGCCCACCAGTGGCGGGCAGCGTCGCTGTCCACGCGCAGCGCCGTGCTGTTCGCGTTCCGTCACCTGCTGCACGACAACGTCGACGTGCTCGCCCGCATCGTCACTGCCGAGCACGGCAAGATCCTGGCAGACGCGACGGGGGAGATCGCCCGTGGACTGGAGAACGTCGAGTACGCCTGCGGCGTTCCGGAGCTGATGAAGGGCGGATTCAGCGAGCAGGTCTCTACCGGTGTCGACGTGTACTCCATCCGTCAGCCGCTGGGCGTGGTCGCAGGGATCACGCCGTTCAACTTCCCGGTGATGGTGCCGTTGTGGATGTGCGCCAATGCCATCGCGACCGGTAACGCGTTCATCCTGAAACCGAGCGAGAAGGACCCGTCCGCCGCACTGTTGCTGGCGGAACTGTGGAAACGCGCCGGTCTGCCCGACGGTGTGTTCACCGTGATCCAAGGTGACAAGGAAGCTGTCGACGCGCTGTTGACAGACCCAGGCGTCGCGGCGGCCAGCTTCGTGGGTTCCACCCCAGTTGCGAAATACATCTACGAGACCGGCACACGCAACGGTAAGCGTGTCCAGGCCCTCGGCGGTGCGAAAAATCATGCGCTGGTCCTGCCCGATGCCGATATCGACGTCGCCGCCGACGCCATCGTGTCTGCGGCCTACGGTGCGGCGGGCGAGCGGTGCATGGCACTGTCGGTCACTGTCGCGGTCGGCGATGTCGCCGACCGGCTCGTCGACGCGATCACCGCCCGGCTGCCCAAACTGGTGGTCGGTGACGGCACGCAACCGGACACCGACATGGGGCCGCTGATCACCGCCGAACACCGCGCCAAGGTCGCTAGCTACATCGAGGCCGGACAACAGTCCGGTGCCACTGTGGTGGTCGACGGGCGCACGGCCGACGTGCCTGAGGCTGGGTTCTTCCTCGGCACGACACTGCTGGACCATGTCACGCCACAGATGAGCGTCTACACCGACGAAATTTTCGGCCCGGTACTGGATATCGTGCGCGTGGATACCTACGAGCAGGGTCTGGAACTGATCAACGCCAACCCGTACGCCAACGGCACCGCCATATTCACTCGCGACGGCGGCGCCGCCCGGCAGTTCCAGTTCGATGTCGAGGTCGGGATGGTCGGCATCAACGTCCCCATCCCGGTGCCTGTCGCGTATTACAGCTTCGGGGGATGGAAGGCGAGCCTGTTCGGCGACACCCACATGTACG
>JBDTDN010000006.1:0-2753 GCA_039923055.1 Jatrophihabitantaceae bacterium | reverse complement strand
GTGGGTAGGGACAGGGATATGACTTCATCAGAGCACGCGCCACCGGGACGTTCACCACTGCTCATCGCGTCGAACCGTGGACCGCTGTCGGTGGTGTCCGGCGAGGATGGCGACGAGGTCCGGCGGGGTAGTGGCGGCCTGGTCAGCGGCATGCAGGCCGCACTGAGCTCGACCCCGGACGCGGTGTGGGTGTGCGCAGCGATGAACGACCGTGAGCGGGCGCTGGCACGTCAGGCGCCGTCCGGGCGACTGTCAGAACTGGAGTTCGCCGCCGATGCCCTGCACGGCGACTTCGACGTGCGGATGCTGCCGATCGACGCTCCGACCTTCCGCAATGCATACAACGGCATCGCCAACTCGACGCTGTGGTTCGTGCTGCACATGCTCTACGACCTGCCGAAGGCCCCGAACTTCGATGCGGGCTGGCGGCGACAGTGGGCCTCCTACGTCCGCTACAACCAGGCCTTCGCCGACGCTCTCGCGGCCGAGGCGGCACCTGATGCGCGCGTGGTGGTGCAGGACTACCACCTGTTCCTGGTGCCGCGGATGCTCCGCACGCTGCGTCCAGACTTGCGGATCGGGCACTTCACGCACACGCCGTGGGTGTCGGCGGACTACTTCGCAATGCTCCCGGACGACATCGCGCACGCGCTGGTCGACGGGATGCTCGGCGCGGACGTCGTAGGCTTCCATACCGAGCGGTGGGCACAGCTGTTCGCCTCGACCGCACGTGCGGTGACCGGCCGGGAGCCCGATGGCGTGCGGGTGTTCCCACTGGGGACCGACGCCGGTGACCTGCAGAAGCGGTCCAGTCGTCGCGACGTCGAGAATGCGGTTCCGCTGCTAAACGAGGCTGTCGGCGATTGCCAGTTGATCGGCCGCGTCGACCGCACCGAATTGTCGAAGAACGTCTGGCGGGGACTGCTGTGTTACCGCGAGCTATTGCGTACGCGTCCGCAATGGCGCGGGCGTGTGGTCCACGCCATCTACGACAACCCTTCGCGCGAAGACCTGCCGGCCTACCGCGAGTACACCGCATCGATCGAGCGGTTGGCGGCCGAGATCGACGAAGAGTTCGGTACCGATGAGTGGTCGCCGCTGATCGTGGAGATCGCCGATGACTACCCGGGCGCGCTGGCGGTGCTGCGGCGCAGCAATGTCGTGTTCGTCAACTCGGTGCGCGACGGAATGAACCTGGTCGTGTTGGAGGCACTCGTGCTGTCCGAGCACGATCCGGTGATCGTGCTGTCGCGCGAGACGGGTGCGGCCGAGGTGCTTGGCGGGGACGCGCTCACCGTGAATCCGTTCGATATCTCTGCCGGGGCACAGGCGCTGCATGACGCGCTGACGATGCCGGCCGCCGAGCGGGCGGCCCGGGCCGGCCGCATGCGGGCCGCTGCAGTCCGACTCCCGCCGACGGAGTGGTTCCAGGCCCAGCTCGACGCCCTGGGCTGACCCGAGTGCTTGATGATCTCGGGCTGTGCAGCGGATAGCCGCTGCTTTGGCCGAGATCATCGGCGGTCAGTCAGCGGCGAGGTCGATCAGCAGGGCGGCGAGGGCCGTGGGACCGTCGGCGTAAACATCGGCGGCCGCATTGAGCTCGGGAACCTCGACCGATCGCACGCCGATCCCCCAGGCCTGCGTGCCCGCGTCACGCAGGGCGGCGATCTCGGCGAATGCGGGCAGATCTCCTACGTCGTCGCCAGCGAACAGGACTGCGGTTGGCCGGGAACGCTCGACGAGTCGGCACAGTGCGCCACCCTTGTCGAAGCCGGGCAGCCGCAACTCGATGACGCCGCGCCCCGCGTGTACGTCCAGACCAAGTTCCTCGGCGAGTGCGGCAACCGGTGCCTGCAACGGCGCGAGTACGGCCTCAGGATCAGCGGCCAGGCGGCCATGGACGACGAGCGAGAGCCGTTTGTCTTCGACCCAGACGTCCGGGTCCGCGTCGGCCAGCGCACCGGGCAGTCGCAGCCGCAGCGTCTTGATCACCGCGGGCGTCGGCGGCGTAGTGAGTTCGCCCCTGTGCCAGGTTTCCGCCCCGTAGAGCCCTTCGATGATGATCCGGGGGACAACGTCCAGGCCGCTGAGTCCGAGTACCGTCTGCGCATCCCGACCGGTGATCACCGCTATTTGGGCTCCCCGCTGAGCCAACTCTGTCAACGCCGCGACGATGCCGTCGACCGGCCGTGAATCGGCTGGGTCTGGGACGATGGGCGCCAGAGTTCCGTCGAAGTCCAGAGCGATCAACGCCCCGTCGACATTGGCTCGGATCACGGCGGCGATCTCGGTAAACTCCACCCCATCATCTAACGTGAAGCCGTGATGAACCGAAAACGTCAGGCGGGAACGATGACGGGCGGGACGCAGGCGGTTAGCCGACCTGTGGCTGTCCGCGCGTTCGTGGCAGTCTTGGCCCTCGCCGCAATTCTGCTCGCCGGGTGCGCGACGGGCAGCGCCGGCCGTTCGCAGGCGACAGCGCCGCAACTCACCACCCCGCCGACTACCTCTACGTCCGCTGCCCAGGCATCGCCGAAGCTCGCGCCGGTATCCAGAGCGTTGCCCAAACCCGCGCCGCCAGCTGTCAAGGCGGTAAACTACTGCGCGGGCAACACCGCACCGCAACTGGTCCTGGTCAGCATCACCCAACAGCACGTGTGGATGTGTGCCGACACCCGGACCGTCTACCAATCCGGCGTCACTACCGGCATGGTCGGGGAGTACACGAGCACACCGACCGGGCAATACGCGAT
>JBDTDN010000005.1:0-6072 GCA_039923055.1 Jatrophihabitantaceae bacterium | reverse complement strand
GGGATAGTCCCCGGACACCGGATCCGCTGGGAACTCGGTCCGCTCACCGAGTACGCGATCGAACTTGCCGGCACCGATGCTGGCGCGCCTAAGGTGTGCTTTCTCGCCACCGCCCTCGGCGATAACCCGTTCGTCGTCAACTGCTTCTACGACGCCGCGAACCAACGCGGGTTGGACGCCTCACATCTGGCGCTGTTCCCGATGCCCAACGTCGAGGACATCACGGGGCACCTGCTCGCACAGGACGTGATCTGGGTCTTCGGCGGCAGCGTCGCCGGGCTGCTGGCGATGTGGGAACTGCACGGTGTCGGCGCCGCGCTGCGTACCGCCTGGCAGTCCGGCGTCGTGCTCACCGGTGTCTCAGCCGGCTCGATCTGCTGGCACACCGGTGGGACCACGGACTCCTTCGGTCCGGACCTTCGACCGATCACCAACGGCCTGGGTCTGGTGCCCTACTCGAACGGCGTCCACTACGACTCCGAGGACCAACGTCGACCACTGTTCCAGTCGCTGATCGCCGACGGCTCGCTCCCGACCGGCTACGCCACCGACGACGGTGTCGGGCTGCTCTACCGCGGCACGGAGTTGGCCGAGGCGCTCACCGAACAGGACGGCAAAGCCGCCTACCTCGTCGAGCGAGACGCGCAGGGCGCCGCCGTCGAAACTCGCATCGACCCACGTCGCCTCTGACCGGCAAGCCGGACAAAAGACGCCGAACCGCTCGGCTGATCCGAGTAGGACGTACTCGCTACTTCGCCCCCTGCGCCAGCTTGGAAGGCCACCAGATCTTGCGTCCGATGTCGTAGCTCAACGCCGGCACCAGGATCGAACGGACGATGATCGTGTCGAGCAGGACGCCGAAGGCCACCGTGAACCCGATCTCGGCGAGGAAGACGATCGGCAATACACCGAGGACGACGAACGTCGCCGCCAGCACGATGCCGGCCGAAGTGATCACGCCACCGGTCACCGACAGCCCCCGCACGATCCCCTGCGTGGTGCCGTGTTCGAGCGTCTCCTCGCGGACGCGGGTCATCAGGAAGATGTTGTAGTCGATACCCAGCGCCACCAGAAACACGAACGCGAACAACGGGTACGCCGGATCGGCATTGGCGAAATGGAAGATGTGGTTGAAGGCGATCGCACTCACCCCGAGCGCCGCGGCGAACGACAACACGACGGTGCCGATCAGGATCAGCGGCGCGACGAGCGCGCGCAGCACCAAGCCGAGCACGATCAAGATCACGAGCAGTACGATCGGGATGATCAGGTTGCGGTCGTGGCGCGAGGCGTCCTGCACATCGAGGTTCGTCGCGGACTGGCCGCCCACGAGCGCGTCAGCACCGGGCACCTTCTCCACCGCAGCACGGATGTCACGGATGGTCTGGTAGGCCGCTGAGGAGTCATAGGTCGAACTCAGCGTGGCGTTGACGATCGTCTTGCCAGCCAAAGGCTGGACCTGCAGCGCTGCGGGCGGGCATTCGGACGACGCGCCAGGTGGCGCTTGCCCGCCGGCCTTGAGCGCCGCCGCGGCCTTCGCGTAGTCGATCTGGACACAGACCGATCCTGACGCCTGCGCAACACCCTTGAGTTTCTGGACGACCGCGATGATGTCGTCGGCCTTGTCGGCATTGGTGAGGATCACCGCCGGGGCGCCGGCCCCCACCGAGAAGTTGGCGTCGTAGATGTGCTGCCCGGTGATCGCATCGGGTTTGCTGGTGAAGCCCTGTTCGGTGGACAGGCCACCTGTCTTCAGACCGGTGATGGCGATGACGCAAGCGACCAGTAGAACCGCACTGGCGACCCAGCTTCGCCTACGGTGCCGGGTGATCGCGCTGGCGAACCGCGCCCACAGCCCGTGGGTGGCAATGTCGGACTCGTGGTCGACCCGCGGGCGTCGTGGCCAGAAGATCCATCGTCCCGACACCACCAGAAACGCCGGGAGCACCGTGAGCATGACCACAACGGTGCAGGCGATACCGATGGCGCACACCGGGCCCAGGCTGGACGTCGAGTTCAGATCGGCGAGGGTTAGGCAGAGCAGGCCGAGGATGACGGTGACCGCGGACGCCGCAATCGGCGGCGCCGCACCCTTCCACGCCGCGATCATCGCGTCGACGCGGCTGTCGAACTCGTGCAGTTCCTCGCGATATCGGCTGATCAGCAGCAGGGCATAGTCCGTCCCGGCACCGATCACCAGCACCGAGAGAATCCCCTGGCTCTGCCCGTTCAGGGTGATGTGGCCGTTCTTGGCCAGCGGGTAGATCACGAGCGCGGCGGCTCCGAGCGCCAAGGCAGCACTGAACAGCGGGAAGAACCAGAGCACTGGGCTGCGGTAGACCACCAGCAGGATCAGGATGACGACGATGCCGGCGAACAGCAGCAGCGTGCCGTCCAATCCGCTGAAGGCGTCGATGAATGCAACGAGCAGACCGCCGGGGCCGGCGCTGTGCACTGCTAGGCCGGGTGGCGCGCCGCTACGGGCCACGGCCAACAAGGCTTTCTCGGTATCGACCAGGTCAGTGCCCTGGACGGACTTTCCGTTCGTGCTGCCGATCAGCGGGACCGAGATGGACGCGACGGACTGCTTGAACAGCGGTTGGCCGATCTGATCCGCGGCGACGCCCTTGATCGAGGCGAACGCGGTGGCGTCCGCCGTGATCTTCGCCTTGTCGGCGGCCGTCAGTCCGTCAGCACGCTCATAGACCATGAACCCGGGAATTGCCTGGACGGCGTTGAACTTCTGGGCCTGGTTGGCCACCTTCGTCGAGTCGGCCGAGCCGGGTAGGAACGCGGAGTTGTCGTTCTTCTGGACATCGCCCAGCTTGCCCTCATAGGACAGGCCGACCAGGCCGACCAGGAAGAACAGCACACCGAGCGCGGCGATGATCCACACCAGACGTGGCCGGCGACTAGTTGCCGGTGCCACGGTGGCGTCGTCGTCGATCTTGGTCAAAGCAACCTCCTCGGTCTGCGCAACCGTAGCGACCCGGACGGACACACCGCGATGGGGTTTATCCCCCAATCAACCCTGACAAATGTCCTGAGACGGCCCGGGTCGCAGCGAGCCCGCGGGTAAGCTGCGCGTGTGGACGAACTGCGCATAATCCGGGCCGGGCTGGTGCCGTACGAGCTGGCCTGGCAGCGGCAGCGCGAACTGCACGATGCGGTGGTGGCAGGCACCGAACCGGACACCGCATTGCTACTGGAGCACCCGGCGGTGTACACCGCCGGACGCCGCACCGAACCTTGGGAGCGGCCGGTTGAGGACCGCACCGCTGGCGGGGAAAGCACGCCGGTGATCGACGTCGACCGCGGCGGCAAGATCACCTGGCATGGCCCTGGCCAACTCGTCGGCTACCCGATCGTGACGCTGCCTGACCCGATGGACGTGGTTGCCTACGTCCGCCGGATGGAGCGCATGCTCATCGCCGTCTGCGACGAGGTCGGCGTCACCGCGGGTCAGGTCGAGGGGCGCAGCGGCGTGTGGTTACCGGCTGACGCGGCACGTCCGGAACGCAAGATCGCGGCGATTGGAATCCGCGTCGCACAGCGGGTGACGCTGCACGGCTTCGCGATCAACTGCAATCCGGACCTCACCTGGTTCGACCGGATAGTGCCGTGTGGCATCGCCGACGCCGGCGTCACGTCACTGTCGGCCGAACTCGGCACCGACATCACCGTTGAGGACCTACTGCCGATCCTCGAACGGCATCTACCTGCACTGCTCGACCTCGCGATCCCTGCGATCTGATCCGGCAGTGGGAAGACACACCAACCCGCAGGTGGCGCGGCGGGACTCGAATGGCCTGACGCGCCTCGGGCTGCTCCTGGTGCTCTGGCTGGCCGGTCTTGCCACTGGCTACTACGCCCTGCTCGCGGCCGCGTCGAGATATACGACCTGTACGGCACATTCCACCGGCCTGGCCTGTCGGACCAGTGGATTCAGCCTCGCCATCGCCTTGGTCGTCGGGGTTGTCGCCGTAGTCACCGCGGCCACGGTCGTCAGCTACCAGCGCCAGACCCGGTGGAACGTGCTGATAGCGCTGGCAGCCCTGATCGCACTCGGCGTATGCGTGTTCGCGGCCCACGGTCTACTGGACACCGCCTGAGCGACCAGTCGCTCCGGCGTAGGGTTGAGCGGTGACTGCAGTGCGCCCCGACCTCGCCACGACCGGCACCATTTCACCAGCCGCCCCCTCGCAGGGCACCACTCCGGGGGACACCACAGCCCCCGACGGCCGCCGCCTGCTGCGGATCGAGCAGCGCAACACCAGGACGCCGATCGAACGCAAGCCCGAGTGGATCAAGACACGCGCGAAGATGGGGCCGGAGTACACCGCCCTGCAATCGCTGGTCAAGCGCGAAGGGCTGCACACGGTCTGCCAGTCGGCCGGCTGCCCCAACATCTACGAATGCTGGGAAGACCGCGAGGCAACGTTCCTCATCGGCGGCGACCAATGCACCCGTCGGTGCGACTTCTGCCAGATCGACACCGGCCGCCCGCAGGCTCTGGACCGGGACGAACCGCGCCGCGTCGCCGAATCGGTCAAGAGCATGGGCCTGCGTTACGCGACGATCACCGGCGTTGCCCGCGACGATCTGCCCGACGGCGGCGCCTGGCTGTATGCCGAGACCGTCCGCCAGATACACGAGCAGAACCCGGGCACCGGCGTCGAGTTGCTCGCACCGGACTTCAACGCGGTCCCGGAACTGCTGGCAGAGGTCTTCGCCAGCCGACCTGAGGTGTTCGCGCACAACATCGAGACGGTGCCGCGCATCTTCAAGTCGATCCGGCCGGGGTTCCGGTACGAGCGGTCCTTGGACGTTCTCCGGATGG
Source organism: Jatrophihabitantaceae bacterium (assembly GCA_039923055.1). Taxonomy (GTDB): domain Bacteria; phylum Actinomycetota; class Actinomycetes; order Mycobacteriales; family Jatrophihabitantaceae; genus DASXYU01. Next base: position 1,232 of record JBDTDN010000005.1, on the reverse strand, counting down.
CCCGCGCGGACAACTTTGTCACCAAATCGAACCTCATCCTCGGCATGGGCGAAGAGCGGTCTGAGGTATCGGCGGCACTACACGATCTACGCGATGCAGGCTGCGAACTGATCACCATCACCCAGTATCTGCGGCCGTCCCCGAAACATCATCCGGTGACGCGGTGGGTCAAGCCAGCCGAATTCGTCGAACTGCAACAGGAAGCCGAGCAGATCGGCTTCCTCGGCGTCATGAGCGGTCCACTGGTCCGCTCGTCCTACCGTGCCGGACGTCTCTACCAGCAGGCTATGGCCGCCCGTAGCTGAGCTCGCCGGTCACGCAGAATAAGATGGGCTCCATGGCAAAATCCGCGACACCAGCGAAGTCGAGTAAAGCAGCCAAGCTGTCGCGTGCCGAGAAGAAGCTCCTGCGCGGCGCCAAGCGGCAGAAGCGCCGGGAGACCTGGCAAAACATGCGCCAGGCGTTCACGCTGACCAAGCAGAACGACCCGCGCTTCATCCCCTACCTGGTGATCTTCGGAGTGCTGGGGGCGGCGCTGGCCTACGTACTCTCACTGTGGGCGACCGACAATTTCTATACCTCGATCCCGATCGCTGTATTGGCCGCCCTTGTCGCGTTCATGCTCGTGTTCAGCCGCCGCGCCCAGCGGTCGATGTTCACCCAGGCCGAGGGCCAGGCCGGCGCGGCCGGCTGGATGCTCTCCCAGCAACTCAAGGGCGACTGGCGGTTGACGCAGGCGGTCGCCGGCACAACGCAGTTGGACGCCGTTCATCGTCTGGTCGGCCGCCCAGGTGTGGTGCTTGTCGGCGAGGGCGCCCAGCATCGGGTCCGCGGTCTGATCGCGCAGGAGAAGAGGAAGGTCTCCCGCATCTCCGGCGATACCCCGATCTACGACGTCATCGTTGGCACGGACGACGGCGACATCCGGTTGGCCAAGCTCAGCCGGTACCTGCTGAAGCTGCCGACCAACCTCTCCAAGGAGCAGGTGTCCGCGCTGGACAAGCGATTGTCCGCGCTCGGCGGCGGCAAGATGCCGCTACCTCAGGGTCCGATGCCGGCCGGCGCGAAGATGCGTAACGTGCAGCGCGCTGCCCGCCGTCGCGCGTGAGCTCGCAGCCGCCCGTGACTTCGAGGAACGCCAACGCGCCTCAGCGCTTTCGCGGTGAGCGGCTGGGGCTGGCGGAATCGGGCCCCGGCTCGTTGTCGGGTACCGGCCAGCGACTGGGCGAGTT
>JBDTDN010000004.1:0-4958 GCA_039923055.1 Jatrophihabitantaceae bacterium | reverse complement strand
CCAGGTGTGTCTGCGGGCCGTCGCTGCGAATCTCCTGCCCGAACCCGCGGCGCCGGAAGTAGGCAACCGCCAGCGGTGTGCACAGGATCGACGTCAGCAACGAAACGACAGCGGCAATCAGAATCGTCTTCACGCCACGCCGCCCTCCATCCGTTCACCGTCCGGTCCGCTTGCATCTTCGATGATCGTCAGGGCCACGCGTTCCAGGCTCGCCGCACGGGAGGCTTTGATGAGCACCACATCACCGGAACGAAGCTCGGCCCGAAGCATCGAGACGGCCGCCTCGACGTCGGGGACCCACGCCGACTCGCCGTCCCACGAACCCTCCAACGCGGCACCGTGCTGGATCGGCCGGGCCAGCTCCCCTACCGCGATCACGCGGGAAATGTTCAGCCGGACGGCCAGTCGCCCGAGCGCATCGTGTTCTGCGGCGGTGTCCGGCCCGAGCTCGGCCATCTCGCCGAGGACGGCGAACGAACGACCACCTGCCGCACGGTGGCCCCTGGCGACCGAGGCCAGCGCCTTCAGCGCCGCCCGCATCGAGTCGGGGTTGGCGTTGTAGGCGTCGTTGATCACCAGCACGCCGTCGGCGCGTTCGGTGAGCTCCATCCGCCACCGCGACGTGGCGACCGCGTCATTCAGTCCGGCCGCAACCTGCTCGAGTGGTAGGCCGCATTCCAGCGCCACCGCTGCTGCCGCCAGGGCATTGCTGACGTGATGGGTCCCGACCAAACGCAACTGCACGGGCGCGGACATCGAGTTGGCGTGCAGCACGAAGCCGGGTCGTCCCCGCTCATCGGTCGCGACGTCACTGGCGCGGACGTGCGCCGAACCCGACTCCCCGAAGGTGACCACGCGCGCCGTGGTGCGGGACGCCATGGCCAGCACCAGCGGATCGTCGGCGTTGAGAATAGCGATGCCGCCGCTGGCGGCCGCTGGGAGTGCCTCGACGAGCTCACCCTTGGCCTGTGCGGTCACCTCACGGCTGCCGAACTCGCCCAGATGCGCGGCGCCGACGTTCAGCACCAGCCCGATCCGTGGCGGTGCGACCGAAGTCAGGTGCCGGATGTGGCCGATGCCGCGCGCGCCCAACTCCAGAACAAGAAATGCCGTCTGCGCATCGGCCTGCAGGACCGTGTACGGGTGACCGAGCTCGTTGTTCATCGAACCGGCGGGGGCGATCGTCCGGCCCAAGCGCGGCAGCAGTTGCGCGATCAGGTCTTTGGTCGAGGTCTTGCCGGACGAACCGGTCAGCCCGACGACGGTCGCAGTCAGCCGGCACGCCACCGCGCCCGCGAGGGCGGTCAGCGCCGCGATACCGTCGGTGACTTCGATGCGCGGACCGTCGACCGGGCGCGTCACGATCGACACGACGGCACCGTTTGCCACCGCGGCGCCGACGAAGTCGTGGCCGTCCACGTGTTCGCCGTCCAACGCGAGGAACAGGCCGCCCGGCAGGACCTTCCGTGAGTCGTACTCGACCGTTCCGGTCACCTGCGTGTGCTCGTCCGCCTCGCACAGCCTGCCGTCGATGATTCTCGCGATCTCACCCAGCGACATCGCGATCACGTCCCACCACCTGCTCGCAGCGCCTCGCGGAGCACGTCCCGATCGTCGAACGGATGGACCACGCCGTCGATCTCCTGCCCGGACTCGTGTCCTTTGCCAGCGACCAGAACGGTGTCGCCGGCCTGTGCCGTCGCAACCGCAGACGCGATCGCATCGCCCCGGTTGCCCACCTCACGCACCTCGCCACGGTCGGCCGCGGGGACGGCCAGTGCTCCGTCGAGCATGGCCAGCCGGATCGATTCCGGATCCTCCGAGCGCGGATTGTCATCTGTCACGATCAGCAGGTCCGCACCGCGGGCGGCCAATTCGCCCATCATCGGCCGCTTCGCGCGGTCTCGATCCCCGCCGCAGCCCAACACGATGATCAACCGGCCCGCGGTCAGGGGCCGTAGCGCCCGCAGCGCACCCTCGACAGCGGCGGGCTTGTGGCTGTAGTCGACGACTGCCAGAAACTGCTGGCCAGCATCTACCCGCTCCATCCGGCCGGGCACTGACGCGACGGCCACGGCGGGCGCCGCAGTCCGGACCGATAGACCTGCGGTATCGAGAATCGCGAGTGTTAGCAGGGCATTCGCGACGTTGTACTGCCCGGGAACGGCGCAACCGGTGCGCAGTTCGACGCCTGGGCCGATGACCGTGAACTCGGTACGGCCCATCGCGTCCGCCCGGACGTCACGCGCCTGCCAGGTTGCCGCACGGTCGCCGGTGGTGCTGACGGTTATCGCATCCGGGCCGGCAATCACTGCCATCCGCCGGCCCCAGTCGTCATCGGTGACCACCACCGCGGCTCGGCTGCGGCCGTCGAACAGACGAGCCTTTGCCGCGAAGTAGTCCTCCATGTCGGCGTGGAACTCCAGATGATCCTGCGAGAGGTTCGTGAACGCACCGACCGCGAATTCGATGCCGTCGGCCCGCCCCAAGGCCAAGGCGTGGCTGGAGACCTCCATCGCAACCGCCTGGGTACCGCGCTCACGCATGACGGCCAGCAGCGCCTGCACCTCGGTGGCCTCGGGCGTGGTGAACCCGGTCTTGATCGCCTCGTCGCCGATCATCGTCGCTACGGTCCCGATCAGCCCGGATGTCCGGCCGAGCGCACGCAGTCCGGCACGCAGAAAATATGCCGTGGTCGTCTTGCCGCTGGTGCCGGTGACACCGAGCATTGCCATATCGCGACTGGGATTGCAGTAGACGGTGGCAGCCACTGGCCCCAGTACAGCGCGCACATCGGCCACCGTGAGCACCGGCACCCCGGCGGGGACGTAGGCCGCACCGGCCGGGTCGGTGAGCACTGCGGTGGCCCCCGCCGCGACCGCGTCCGGAGCAAAATGCGCCCCGTGCACGGACTGCCCGGGGACGCCGACGAACAAGTCCCCTGGCCGCACCCTGGTGTTGCGCATGGTGATGCCGGTGACGTCCGGTCCGGCGCCACTCAGTTGCGCGCCGCAGGTGTCGGCAAGCGCCCGCAACGACACCGGCGTCACGACTGCAGGACGCGGCACGCCGTCGGGGTCGGGCGATGCGTTGGGCACGTCAGCAAACGGTACTGGGTGAGTCCCGGCGAGTGACCGCGTCACACACCTGCAGCGGTACATGTACGGACTGCGAGCCGGTCGGTGGGATGTGCGCGTGCTGCACCTCGTAGCTGGCAATCTCGTGGAACAAGGGCGCCGCCACGTCGCCGCCCTCCAGACCGTGTGCCGGGTTGTCGACCATGATCGCCACGACGAACTGCGGATTGTCGGCCGGGATCATGCCGGCGAAGGTGTCCCAGTTCATCCAGCTCGAATATGCGCCGCCGTGTGCCGGGTCAGGCTGCTGCGCGGTACCGGTCTTGCCTGCAACGCGGTAGCCCGGGATCGCCGCCCTGGTGCCGGTGCCGCCGGGCAGCGTCACGGACTCGAGCATGGTCCGGACGGTGTTGGCCGTTGCCGCGCTCACGACCGGGACGCCCGCCGGCTGCGCGGTGGTAGTGACGGTGCCGTCGGCGGCTGTCACCGACTGCACGATCCGCGGCGGGACCCGAACACCGCCGTTGGCGATCGTCTGGTAGATGGAGGCCAGTTGCAGCACGGTCATGCTCTCGCCCTGTCCGAACGGCAGGTTGGCGAACGTGGAAGCGGTCCACTGATCCATCGGCGGCAGGTACCCACTGCTCTCACCGGGGAGTTCGATGCCGGTAGCCGTCCCGACGCCGAACTTCTGCTCGTAGCCGTCCCAAATCGTCGGGCCGAGCTTCTGAGCGATCTTCAACGTGCCGACATTGGATGATTCGGCCAGCACGCCGGTCGCGGTGAAGTTCTCCGTCGGGTGCCACCAGGCGTCGCTGACGGTGACTCCGCCCATGTTGATGCTGTACGGCACCGCCAGCACGGTGTTGGGCTTGATCAGCCCCTCCTGGATGGCCGCCGCGAACGTGATCGCCTTCTGCACCGAACCCGGCTCGAACGCGGACATCACCGGCGGGTTGATCGGGACGTTCGGGTTGATCGTGTTCGGGTCCGCAGCGTTGAATGTGCCCGAGGCAGCCATCGCCAGCACCTGTCCGCTGTGCGCGTCGAGGATGGTCATCTCCGCCCTGCGGGCTCCAGAGGCGGTCACCGCCTGATCGAGATAGTGCTGGGCGGTGAACTGCAGGCTCTGGTCGATGGTGAGTCTGACCGTCCCACCGTTACGCGCCGCATCGATGATGTTACGGCTGCTCGGGTTTATGTTGCCGAGGTTGTCGACGGTGTAAGTCAGGCTGCCGTCCTTGCCGGCCAGCACGTCATTGAACTGTGCCTCGATTCCGGCCGCACCGGTCCCGTCCGAGTGGACGGTTCCGATTACGTTGGCGCCGGTCGTCGTACCGGGATACATCCGCAGCGTTGTCGCCTGCGTGTAGATCCCGGTCAGTTGCAGGTCTTCCACCTTCTGCGCCAGCACCGGAGACAGGGCCTGGGCGAGCACGGCGTATTGGCCCGGCCCGGCCAACGCCTGGATGATCGTGCCAGCAGGGACACCGATCAACGGGACGAGTTGAGCGGCGTAGCTCGCCCGTTGGGCAGCCGGGATCAACTGCGGGTCGGCGGTCACATCCTGGGCTGCGGAGGTGTATGCCAGCACCGTTCCGTCGCGGTCCACGATCGAGCCGCGCAGCGCGTGCAGGGTCATCTGGTCCACCCGCTGCGCGCTCGCGGCGTTGGCGTACGAGCCGTGATCCAGACCCTGCAACTGCACCAGGCGTCCGCCGATGACGAGCAGCAACGTGCACACCGCGGCGAACCCGTACCGCAACCGGCCATGCACGCCACCGAGCCGCATCCGCCGCGTCGAACTTCTCGCCGGTCGACGGGCCGGTGGCCGCGTGCGGGTAACCGGCCGGCGGGGCGCCGCTGCACGCGGTGCGCCGG
>JBDTDN010000003.1:0-4374 GCA_039923055.1 Jatrophihabitantaceae bacterium | reverse complement strand
CGCAGCGTCCCTACCCCGTGCGAGCGGGCCGCCCGCCGGACCAGCTCGAGGTCGGCCTCCGCCCTGGTCGGGATGGGCAGCGCCAGTACGTCGGCCGGCAACACCCGTTCGGGCAGGTCATAGTGCCGCTCGAAGTTCACGCGCCGCGCCGCCGTCACCTGACCGGACCAGAACAGGAACTCCAGCGCCACCTTGCCGTCGTGCCAGTTCCACATCTCGCCCGGTCGCCGGGCCAGCCGTTCGATCCCGGTCGAACTGGCGCGGATCGGTCCGTGTTCTGCCACCAGCGCCAGTACGTTCGCAACCAGTTCTGGCTCGTCGCGAGCGACCCGCCGCATTCCACTCCACGCCTCGACGGACGCGCGATCCATCCGCCACCGAAACAGCGGCTGCAACGCCACCGGCACCAGGGACGCCTCGTGGGCCCAGTACTCGAACAACTCGCGCCGCTGCGGCGCCTTACCGATTGTGTGGACGGCGAGGCGGTCCAGCACCTCACGTGGATACGGCCCGAGCCGGGAGAACAGCGGCAGGTAGTGCGTGCGGCAGAAGACGTTGACAGAATCGAGCTGCAGGATCGCGATCCGCGAAAGCACCCTGCGCACGTGGCGCGCGTCGATGCGTCCGGTCGGACGGGGATCGGCAAAACCCTGTGCCGCAAGGGCGATCCGGCGGGCTTGCGGTCCGCTCAGACGTTCCGGTGCCGTCATCCCCGCTCCATAGCCGGCAGCGTAGGCCGCCTCACCGACAGCACAGCTATGGCAGGATTCGATGATGTTCGAACACCTCATGCACAACATCGGCGAGTCCGTCGGCCTGTGGCTGTACGTCATCGCCGGCGGGCTGGCGTTCGCGGAGGCGGCGATCCTGGTCGGGATGGTGCTGCCGGGCGAGACGGCGCTGCTCGTCGCCGGCGTGTTCTGCAATGCCAAGTTCGGGCACCTCAACCTCTGGCTGATGATCGTGATCGCGGTCGTCTGTGCCATCGCCGGGGACTCCGTCGGGTACGAGTTCGGCAAGAAGTTCGGGCCTTCGCTTCGACGCTCCCGACTCGGCTTCTGGGTCGGCGAGCACCGCTGGGCAAAGGTTGACGGCTTCCTGCACAGGCACGGCGGCAAGGCGATTTTCCTCGGCCGCATGACGGCGCTATTGCGTGCCCTCATGCCGTCGATGGCCGGGATGAGCGGTATGAGGTACCGCACGTTCATCATCTGGAACGCGGCTGGTGGACTGATCTGGGCGCCGGCCTGCGTTCTGCTCGGATACGCGTTCGCCTCGGCCCTGGACGTCGTCGGTGAAACGCTCACTTGGGCGCCGCTGGCGATCCTGGCTGTCGGTATCGGCATCTATCTCGGGCTACACCTACGCAAACGGCGCATCGAGAAGGCCGAGGCAGCCGCGTTCGCCGAGGCAAATGCCGCCGGAGACGGCTCTACAAATCTTGCCTGAGCGCTAAATTCTTCACCCATGCACAGAATTGTCGTGATTTCTGGGTAACCTGCCGCCATGAGCGATCCCACCGAACCCCGTGACCCCAATGATCCCCAATACCCGGCAGTGCCACCGATCGAGCCCCAGCACCCGGCGCCGCATCCGTACCCGGCACCGCAGCAGTACCCGGCACCGCAGCAGTACCCGGCACCGCAGCAGTACCCGGCACCGCAGTCTTACGCGCCTCAGCCTTACGGACAGCAGCAGGGCTACCCGCAGCAGCCTTACGGGCAGCAGCCGGTAGCGCCTGTCGGTTTTCGCATCAACCTCGGCGAGCGCGGCAGTCGGCGACCGGAGCCCCGGCTGGGTACCGCTCTGGCGGGGGCAGGCATCGCCCTGGCCATCGCGGGCGTCCTGCTCTGGAGTCTCACCTACCTCATTGAGGGCATCGCCAGCGCCTTCAACAGCGACAGCGGCGGTCCTGGGGATGTGGACTCGCGACGGTTGCTCGGCGTGTTCCTCTCGCTCGCGGTGGTGCTGATCGGGTACATCCTGGCGATCCGGTGGAAGAACGGGCCGCTGGCAACCGCCGGGGTCGCGGCCAGCGCTATCGGCATTCCCATCGCCATGGCGTTCTTGTCCTTCAGCCTGAACTCGAGCTCACCGATCTCCGCTGACGCAATCGTGCTGGTGTCACTGGCGATCTGGCTGATCAGCTATCTGTTCGTGCCCGGCGCGCGCGGCCACACGTTCTACCTCGGACTGGCCAGCATCGAATTGTGGGTCTACCTGCTCGACAAAGCCGAACCCAATGCCCTCACCGGCTTCGCCACGCGTTCGGCGATCTCGCGGATCGTCGACACGACCGGCCCCGTCCACGGCCCCGACCTGACGACCATCGCAGCCATCTCGTTCGTGTTCGGCCTCGGCTACTACGCGATCGCCGCACTCCTTGACCGCCGCGGTCGCGGCGGCCCGGCGACCGCGTTGGTACTGAGCGGGTTCGCCGCCACGGTCGCGGGTATCGCCGCGGCGGCAGACGACTTCGGTCAGGTCGGCACGGGTGTCACGCTGATCGTTCTCGGTCTGGTGATCGCAGGGTTCGCTGCGCACGCCGGACGGCGGTTCACCACTTGGGTGTGGGCCACCGCCGTCGCACTAGGCCTCGCGTTGATACTTGCCAAGGCCACTGGTACGGACCACCTGGCCGTCGCCGGCGTGCTGTTTATCGTCTTCGGTTTCGTGATGGTCGGTGGCGGATACGCCGCAACGCACCTGCTCAACGAACCGGACGAGTTCGCTCCCCTTGCCGGGACCGCGTCGCGCGCTTACTAGTCTTCGCTCATGGCCGATGTGAGCGTGCGCCCCGCCCGATCCGATGATGCCGCCGAGATCGCGCGCATCCAGGTTCAGACTTGGCGCACCGCTTACCCGACGATCCTGCCTGCTGCGGTCCTGGATGCGTTGAGCGTCCAGGCCGCACAGTCGGTGTGGGCCGACGCGATCACGGCACCACCCACCGCCCGTCATCACGTCCTGGTGGCCATGGAACAGCAGTGGACGGTCGGATTCGCCGCGCTCGGTCCGGTCGACCCGGCGACACCGGACGAGGCGGCGCCGGGCGAGCCGGAAGCGGACACGACGACGATCTCCGCTCTACTCGTGGAGCCGCGCTGGGGACGGCGGGGCCACGCGTCGCGGCTACTCGCGGCCGCCGTGGATCATGCGCGCGGCGACGGCACGATCCGCGCGTTGATGTGGATCCCCGAGGCGGACACAGTCAGTCGCGAGTTCCTGCTCGGGGCCGGCTGGGCCCCCGACGGCCTGGTCCGGGCATTGGACACCGGTGCCGGCGAACTACGGGAGATCCGTCTGCACGTCTCGCTGGCTCCAGTCGAGTAGCAGCGCTCCGCTGAGCGGACGGCTGACGCCGATCCGGCCGGACTCCACCTGATCCGGCCGGAGCCTCGGCTTGGTGCCGGTCGCTCCCTCCGGTCAACTGGCCAGATCGATCCCACCCGCAGACGCACCGTGGGTGGCAATGATGTCGCGGTACACCCACGCTGACGTCTTCGGCGTACGGACCAAGGTGTCGAAGTCGACGTGGATGAGGCCAAATCGTTGGGCCAGACCCCACGCCCACTCGAAGTTGTCCAGCAGCGACCAGGCGTAATAGGCCCGAATGTCGACACCTTCCTCGATCGCGTCCCGGACTGCACTCACGTGGGCCACCAAATATTCGGCGCGAGCGCGGTCGTCGACTGAGCCGTCGGCCGCGACGACGTCCTCGTAGGCGGAGCCGTTCTCGGTAATGCTGAACGGCGCACCCGGGTAGTCGGCGGCAAGTTCGACGAGGAGTTCGGTCAGGCTCGCAGGCTCTATCGCCCACCCCATCCCAGTGCTCGGCCCTTCCTGCGGGTGGCTCCACGCGCCGGGGACTCCGGGCCAGGGGCTCGATCGCCCGTCGACGCTGGCGCTCGCGCCGACCAGGTGCGGGTTGTAGTAGTTGACGCCAAGCAGGTCGATCGGAGCGGCGATCACGCCCAAGTCGCCGTCGCGCACGAAGCTCCAGTCAGTCTCGCCGGCGGTCACCTCGACCAGGTCCGCGTTGAGCCTGCCCCGCAGCAGCGGGTCGAGGAAGACCTGGTTGGTCGCCAGTTGCGCAATCCGCGCAGCCCGGACATCCGCGGCGGAGGCCGACACGGCCCGTACGTTCGCGGGGTTGAGGGTGATCGACAACTGCGTGTCGGTAGAAAGTTCGGCGCGCAGCGCGGTGATCGCTCGTCCATGCCCGAGCAGCAGATGGTGCGCCACACGGTACGCCGTCGCGGTGTCGCGAAGGCCCGGCGCGTGGGCACCGGTGGCGTGGCCCAAGAACGCCGAACACCACGGCTCGTTCAGCGTCGTGACGGTGTGCACCCGGTCGCCCAGGCGCCGGCCGAC
>JBDTDN010000002.1:0-8068 GCA_039923055.1 Jatrophihabitantaceae bacterium | reverse complement strand
CAACCTGCGACCGCACACGGCCGGTCGGCAACTCGATCTACTCGCGGACGCGCGAGTCGACGGGGAGCTTGTCTGGAGCGGACGCAGCACGTATTTGCGTCGGGGTAAGCCTTCCAGCGATACCAAGCCCACCAATTCGGTGAAGAGCAAACACGACAAGTTCGATTCGTCAGTAGCACAACTTCGCGTTCCGGGCGATATCGGCCGCAAGTACGGTGCGGTGTCCGGCGACCGGAACCCGATCCACATGTATGGGCTGACTGCCAAGGCGTTCGGCTTCCCGTCGGCGATCGCACACGGCATGTGGCTCAAGGCGCGGACGCTGGCCACCCTGGAAGGCCGCGTGCCTGACAGCTACACCGTCGATGTGGCGTTCAAGACGCCGGTGCTGCTGCCGTCGACGGTTGCGGTCTCTACCGTCTCAGACTCCGATGGCTGGCTGCTCGACGTCCGTAATGTCCGCTCGGGCAAACCGCACCTGAGCGGGAGCATCGCCAAGCAGTGACGCACGACTCCGAGTTGCGAGGCTGCGCGTTCGGCAAGACGATGGGTGACGCTGAGCACTGACCGACACGATCAGGGGAGCGGAATGCGGAAGTTCTGGACCGTACTCGTCGGATTGATGCTGGTTGCCGCACTGGTTGAACCCCAACCGGCCGGGGCCGTAACCGCCCCCGGATTCTCCCCGCTGACCGAACTGCAGAACTACTCGATCACCTTGGAACGGCAGGCGATCTATGACACGCCTGCCTACCAGGCAAAGCTGCTCACCGTCGGTCTGCAGAACGCGAGCGCCGCACTGTTGGCGCAACTGAAGGACCCCGGACGAGAATTTCTGAGCGACCTGTGCTGGAGCCTGATGAGCGCCTGCGCCGGCGACATCCGGCTGTACGACTGGGGGAGCAAGAAGTACGGAATCGTCCAACCGGTGTTGTTCACCGCGCGTAACGGCGCAACGCTGTCGGGGCACGTGTGGGCGACGGTCGCCGGTCCAGCCAAGCGTCCCGGGATCGTGATCACCAACGGCTCGGTCCAGGCCAACGAGCAGATGTACTGGTACGCCGCGCAGGTGCTGGCCAAGGCCGGGTACGTCGTGCTGACGTTTGATCCGCAGGGTCAGGGGCAGAGCGACACGCTCGGCGCCGGCAAGGACCTGCTCGAAGGGGTACCGGCGCAGACCGACGGCCGCCCGTTCTACGACGGCACCGAAGACGCAATCAACTACCTGCTGTCCACCCCGACGCAGCCGTATGAGCCGGTGGCGAGTTGCACGTCCGGCACCAACCACGCCGCTAAGCAGAACGCGCGAGTCGCGGCGGGTTTCGACAGCCCGTACAACCCGTTCTGGGCGATGCTGGATCCGTCGGAAATCGGCCTGGCCGGCCACTCCTACGGTGCCGCAGGAGTCTCGTACATCTCCCAATGGGATCCACGCGTGAAGGCGGTCGTGGCCTGGGACAACCTCGGTGGATCGAGCCCGGACGGCGGTACGGTTCCTGGCTCCGAGTCATCCAAGTCAATCGGTGAGCAGGGCTGCCCTGCCGATCCCGCGGCGCGCACAACGGTCCCGGTGACCAAGCCCGGCTTGGGGCTGTCCGCCGACTACGGGCTGCCGCCGCTGCCCAACATGAAGGCACCCGATCCGCTCAGCAAGTCCGCAGCGTCACTGGCGTACAGCAAGGCCGGGGTGGACAGCGGCGAGATCATCATCCGTGGCGGCTCGCATCTGGATTTCTCGTTCATCCCGCTGGTCGCGCTCGGCGCCTCGTTGCGCGGGCCGGACCTGACGGACTGGTACACGACTGCCTGGTTCGACAAGTACCTCAAGCACGACCCGAGCGCCGACGCCAGGCTGCTGACCACACGCTGGCAGCATGATTCGGCCGAGGCGGCCGTGGATCCGACCCACGACGCAAACGCGTTCTCGTTCTACTACCGGTCCCGGCTGGACCTCCACTTGAGTAACGGGACGGTGTTCGACTGCGAGAACCTGCGGGCCGGCTGCAACGGAATGTCGTCGGCAGACGGTTATCCGGGGGCCTATTCATACCTTGCGATCGCAACGTCGCCGGACCACTGATCGGCGCTGATCACCTCAGTCGTGAAGATGTGCGCGCAGGAATGCACCGACCGCAGCCGTGGCATCGGTGGCATCTCGCAGCATGCCGGCCAGGATGTGAGCGCTGTGCCAGAGTCGAGGCTGCGCGACGAGCTGGACGTCAGCGCCGGCCGCTGAGGCACGTGCCGCGAACCGCTGGATCTGTGCGGCCAGCATCTCGTTCGTTGCGTAGTGGATCAGCATCGGCGGCAGCCCGTCCAGCGGTCCATGCATCGGCGCGTACCCGGTGTCCGTCGGGTTTGCGGCACCCCGGTAGGAGGCGGCGTTCGTCCGTCCCCAGCGCTGGTTGATCACGAAGTCACGCTCGGGCATATCGGTGTCGGACGGGTCGGTCCACGGTGACAGCAGCGCCAGCGCGGCGGGCGGCGTACCACGATCGGTCAGCACGCGGGCGGCGGCAACGGCCAGGCCACCGCCTGCCGAGTCGCCGGCGATCGCAACCTGTGTCGGCGTGAAGTGCCCGCCGGTGGCGATCAACTTCTCGAATGCGGCAACGGCGTCGTGCAGTGCAGCCGGATACGGATCCTCCGGCGCCATGCGGTAGTCGAGGTTGAATACGACCGCGTCGGCTGCTCGGGACAGGTGTGCGGCGAGTGGCCGATACATCCGCGGTGTGCCGAGCCGGTAGCCGCCACCGTGTAGGTACAGCACGGCGCGTGGTCGGTCGGTAGGGCCGAGCGTGGTCCGTTCGGCGGGTCGATCACCCAGCCGTACGTGCTGAACCAGCGTGCCTTTCGGTGTTCGGTTCAGCCGCGTCGACGCCTCGGCAAGCCGGCGCTGCGTGCCGATTCGCCAGCGGTCGTTCAGCGCTACCCGATAGGCCGGCCCGCTCAGCGCGAGGACCGCAGCACGGGGCAGGTGCATCAGGCGGAGGCCCTCGCCTTGATCGCTGCCGCATCGGGAGTGGCTTTGGTCGGCGCCGCCGCCGCCGGGGTAGTGCGTCCAGCTACGAACGCGAACAGCCGCTGGTAGCGGGGTCCGACGAGTCGGACGAAAGCGTCGAGCACCTTGGCGTCCAGGCCGACGACGGCGCGTGGGCGGTTGCCGATCACGGCGCGCACAATCGTCTTCGCCGCGCTCTCCGGCGAGGTACGGGCGAGCTTGGCGTCGAAGAACTCCGCGAGCTTGGCAGCATCCTTGCCCTCGACGGCGCCGCTGTTTCGGGCGATCGCGGTCTTGATGCCACCGGGGTGCACGCAGGTGACCTCGACGGGGTGACCGGAAATGATCATCTCCTGGCGCAGTGATTCGGTGAAGCCGCGGACGGCGAACTTGGCCGCGTTGTACGCGCTCTGGCTTGGCATGGAGAGCAGGCCGAACAGGCTGGAGATGTTGACCAGATGTCCGTCTCCGGAGGCGATCAGGTGTGGCAGGAACGCCTTGGTGCCGTTGACGACGCCCCAGAAGTCGACGTCCATGATCCGTTCGATCTGTTCGAACGTCATCGCTTCGACGTCCCCGCTGAATGCGATACCGGCGTTGTTGATCACGATGTTGACAACGCCGAACTCGGCGGCCACGGTGTCTGCGTACTTCAGCACGGCGGCGCGGTTGGTGACGTCCAGGCGCTGCTCGTGGACGGTGGCACCGATGACGCGCGCGTGCTTGGCGGTCTCGGCCAGGCCCTGCACGTCGACGTCGCTGATCGCCAACTTCGCGCCGCGGCGGGCCAGGTCGTAGGCGAGGGCACGCCCGATGCCCGAGCCCGCACCGGTAATGACGGCAACCTTGCCGTTGACGTGTGTCATGCGGTGGCCTCTTCCTTGACGAGGTGCAGCGACCGATCGGCGCTGGCTGTCCTGGCAGTCGTACGGTACGCAGCCAGGTCGAACTTTCGGGTCATCTGCCGGAATACAAAGGTAAAGCTGGGCCAGAGCGTGGTGTTGTTGCCGTGCGCGTCCAGGTACCAGCTTGCACAACCGCCGGTGGTCCAGATGGTCTGCTGCATCTGCTTTTGCAGGTGCTGGTTGTACGCGCGCTGCTTGTCCTCGCGTACCTCGAAGGTCGCAAGCCCGTTACTGTCCATCTGTTTGAGCGCGCTGGACAGGTAGTTCAGGTGGGACTCGGCCATGTAGACCATCGAACTGTGCCCCAGGCCGGTGTTCGGGCCGATGACGAACAGCAGGTTCGGGAACCCCGCGACAGCGGCGCCCTTGTACGCCTGCTGGCCGTTCTCGCGCCAGATCTCGCCCATCGACCGTCCGTCCGCACCGATGATGTTGTCGTACGTCGGCGAGTCGGTGACGTGAAAGCCGGTCGCAACGATGATCGCGTCGACCTCACGCACTGTTCCGTCGGTGGTGACGATCGCGTTCTTGCGCACCTCACGGATGCCGTCAGTGACCAAGTCAACATGGTCCTTGGCCAGCGTCGGGTACCACTGGTTGGAGATCAGAATCCGCTTGCAGCCGATCTGCCAGTTGGGCGTGACGGCCTTGCGCAGCACCGGATCGGTGATCCCCTTGGCGATGTTGCGCTTGGCGACCTGCTGCGCCGCGAGCAGGATCTTCGGCTGGAATGCGAAGCCCAGCACGAACGATTCCCGGCCCCAGTAGATCGCCTCGCGAGCGACCCGTTGCAGGAACGGCACCCGCTTGTAGGCAAGGCTCTCCAGTTTGGAGTAGCCACGGTCGTGACGCGGCATGACCCAGGGTGCGGTGCGCTGGTAGACGTCCAGGTGTGCGACCCGGTCGGCGATGGCGGGGACGATCTGGATGGACGACGCACCGGTGCCGATGACGGCGACGCGCTTGCCGGTGAGCTTCGCGTCGTGGTTCCAGCGGGAGGAGTGGAACACCTCGCCGGCGAAGGTCTCGATGCCCTTGATCGCCGGCAGCGACGGCTCGCACAGCGCGCCGACGGCACCGACCAGCACGTTCGCACTGAACTTCCCGTGGGTGGTCTCGACGAGCCAGTGGCTGCTGGCGCCGTCCCACGTCGCCAGCGTGACCTCGGTGTTGAACAGATGCTTCTCTTTGACGCTGTACTTGTCGGCGGTCGCGCGCAGGTAGGCCTGGATCTCTGGCTGTGGCGAGAACGACCGGGACCAGTTCGGGTTCAGTTCGAAGGAGTACGAGTACAGGTGCGAGGGCACGTCGCACGCGGCGCCGGGGTAGGTGTTGTCGCGCCAGGTACCGCCCACCTCGCTGCCTCGATCGATCACTAGGAAGTCGTCGCGCCCGTCCTTGGCCAGTCGGATCGCTGCGCCGAGGCCGGCGAATCCGCTGCCGATGATGAGTACGCCGACGTGCCGGCGCGCAGCGGGTGCGTCGCTCGGCGCGGCTTTGCCGCGCGGCGTCGCCTTCTTCGCGGCGGCGCGAGCGCTGGTTGCCTGAGTCATGATGTCAACGATAAACATTCATTGAATCGGAGTCAATAGATAGTTGGCTCACGTTCAATAGCGCACTAGGATGATATTCATGGCGATGGAGAAGCGGACCCGGCTCAGTCCCGAGGCCAGGCGCGCCCAGTTGATCGAACTCGGCGTGGAGATGTTGGCGACCCGCACTCTGGACGAGTTGTCGGTCGAGGACATCGCGCTGCAGGCGGGGATCTCGCGGGGACTCCTGTTTCACTACTTCGCCTCCAAGCAGGAGTTCCACATCGAGGTTGCGCGGGCTGCTGCGGCGGAGTTGTTGGCGCGTACAGAGCCGGACATGTCATTGGCTCCGGTGGAGGCCCTACGTAAGTCATTGCAGGGCTTCATCGACTACGTCGAGGAGAATCCGGACAGTTACAAGTCACTCGTTCGCGGTGCGGCCAGCGGTGATGCGGAGATGCGGACGATCTTCACCCAGACGCGAGCCACGCTCGGTCAGCGGGTCATCGATGTCGTCGGACGGATGGGCTTCCAGTTAGGCGCCCGGGCCGAACTCGCAGTCCAGGGATGGGTGGCTCTGGCCGAGGAGTGCACGATCGGCTGGCTGGACGCGCGTCTGATCTCACGCGCGGAACTGCAGGACATGCTCACCAAGGCACTGCCCGCGGTGGTTCTCGCCGCGTCCGATGAGCAGGTCGGTCCGTTGTTGTCGATCCTGGCGGCAGACTCGGCGATAGCCGAGAGTGTGGCGGGTCGGCGATAGCCGAGAGTGCCATGGGGGGTTCAACCTGCTCGCATGGCGATGTCGGCATGGCCGTTACGGCGGCACCAGCTCAGGATGTAACGGGCGTGCTCGCCGCACCATCGGTAGACCGCCTGGGAGGTCATCGGCAGGTCGATGGAATGTTCCTTGCGTGCCAGCATCAACGGCCCGAGGTATGAACCCACCTTGTTGGCGGTGTTCAACGGGATGTGCGTCGCGGCCTGCAGGCTCCGGTTGTCGCTGGCGCGCCCACTGGCTATCGCGCCGGCCAATCGAGCAGCGGTGGCGCCACGTCGCCCGCGACCGAAATAGGTGTGGATGGACGCGTCGTCGCTTCGTATAGGCGCCGGGTAGGCCCGCAGTCGGAGCCGCTGACCGCTGGCCGCGATGTCGATCGCGGCCAGGACTGCGGGTAGCCCGTTGGCCTTGTGCACGACACCGACGACCTCGGGGTGGGCGGCTACCTCATCGAGGTGGTCTGCCTCCAGTCCATGGCCTTGGGTAGCAACGATCACCGGGGCAGTGCGGTCGTGTCGCCGCAGCAGGTCCATCACGTCGAAGCCGTCGAAGCTGTATTCGTGTTCAGCCGAATTCCACAGCAGGTCCGTGATAACGACGTCGAATCGGACCCGCCCGGCAACCGCGGCAAGCGTCTCGGCCGGGCCCACGGCGACAGCGATGCCGTCCCCAAACTGCTCTGCAAGTGCCGGTTGGACGATGTGGCCCAGGGGAGACGCGATGAGCACCCGCTGTCCGCTCACGTTCGCTCCTGATGACGTAGTGCCTCGTTGAGGCTGATCAATCCGCAAGAACCTGCCTGGAGCATCAATAAATACCAAGAATTCACTAGTTCGTCGCGATGAATCGCGAATTTTCCGTGCGTTCGCGTGTCAGAAACCTGACACTCTTGTGAGAGGACCCGTGGCCCGACGATCGTCGGGTGGCGGTGGCGCCGGTACCGGGTGGGAGTCGGCGCCACCGTGGTTCGACTGCGGTCACCCGATTGTCGTCGGCGGTCGAGAGGTGCGGCAGCGCTTGCATTTGATCGCGAGCCATGACCATCGTCGCGCGGAAGAACTAGTGGTGTGTCTCCAAAATATGGGCCCTGTTTTGGGGTAGGCTCTGTGGGTGAACAGAGCTGCGGTCGCATTGGTGATGTCGGATGGTCAGCGGGAGACGCTGCAGAGGTTGGCCCGGTCCCAGGCGGCGCCGCATCGGCAGGTGCAGCGAGCTGAGGCGTTGTTGCTGGCCGGTGACGGGGTCGCGAACAGTCAGATCGCTCAGCGGGTCGGGGTGAAGACCGCGACGGTGCGCGCGTGGCGGGCCCGGTTCGCCGAGGACGGCCTGGCCAAGCTTGGCAAGGTTCGGGCCGGTCGTGGCCGCAAGTCGAACATTCCACAGTCCAAGATCGAGGAGATTGTCGAGCTGACCCGCAACTGCAAGCCGGCCGGGCAGACGCACTGGTCGTGCCGCACGATGGCCAAGCAGGTCGGGGTGTCACCAGCCACGGTGCAGCGGGTCTGGGCGGCGCGCGGGCTCAAGCCGCATCTGGTCAAGTCGTTCAAGCTGTCCAATGATCCGCGTTTTGAGGAGAAGTTGATCGACGTCGTGGGGTTGTATCTGGCGCCGCCGGACAATGCGATCGTGCTGTGTCTGGACGAGAAATCCTCCGTGCAGGCGCTGGATCGCACCCAACCCTCACTGCCGATGATCAAAGGCCGGGCGGCGACGATGACGCATGACTACAAACGCAACGGCACCACGACGCTGTTCGCGGCACTGGACGTGCTCACCGGCAAGGTCATCGGCCAGTGCCTACCGCGACACCGGCACGAGGAGTTCTTGCGGTTCCTCCGCAAGATTGAAC
>JBDTDN010000001.1:0-5401 GCA_039923055.1 Jatrophihabitantaceae bacterium | reverse complement strand
AGCCCGTCCATCGCCTCCAGGATCCCGATGAAGTCCGCTCGTTGCAGCGGCAGCAGCTTGGCCAGCTCGGCCTGCTGTTGTTCGTCGGTGTCGGCCAGGATCAGTCGCTCGACCAGCTGACGCCGCTCCCCCAGGAACATGTGCTCGGTACGGCACAACCCGATCCCTTGTGCACCAAACCGGCGGGCCCGCGCCGCGTCCTCCGGGGTGTCGGCGTTCGCCCGCACGGACATGCGGCGGGCGCCGTCGGCGTGCCGCATGATGCGGTCCACCGCCTTCACCAGATCATCGGCATCGGGTGCGTCCGGGTCCAGTTCGCCCTCGAAGTACTGCACGATCGGGGAGGCGACCACCGGTACCTCGCCCAGGAACACTTCACCGGAGGTGCCGTCGATAGAGATGACATCACCCTCGTGAACGACCACACCGTGCGGGGCGCGCATGATCCGTTCCTTGGTGTGCACGTCCAGTGCCTCCACGCCACACACGCACGTCTTGCCCATCCCCCGTGCCACCACCGCCGCGTGGGACGTCTTGCCGCCACGGGAGGTCAGGATCCCGGCCGCGGCGATCATGCCGTTCAGGTCGTCCGGGTTCGTCTCCCGACGCACCAGGATCACCGACTCGCCAGACCGCGACCACTTCACCGCCGTGTAGGAGTCGAACACCACCTTGCCCACCGCCGCACCCGGAGAGGCATTCATGCCCTGGGCGATCTTGCGTCGCCCGGCCGCCTTCTCATCGAACCGCGGGAACATCAACTGCGCCAACTGCGCCCCGCTCACGCGCGACACAGCCTCATCCATGTCAATCATGCCCTGATCCACTAACTGCGTCGCGATCCGGAACGCCGCCGCCGCAGTCCGCTTACCGACCCGGGTCTGCAACATCCACAACTTGCCCCGCTCGATCGTGAACTCGATATCGCACAGATCCAGGTAGTGCTCCTCCAACGTCTGCATGATCGTCATCAGCTGCGCGTACGACACCGGATCCAACTGCTCCAACTCCGGCAGCGGCAGCGTGTTCCGGATACCGGCAACCACATCCTCACCCTGGGCATTCTGCAGGTAATCGCCATACACCCCCTGCGCGCCGGAGGCCGGATCCCGGGTGAACGCCACACCCGTGCCCGAGTCCATGTCCAGGTTCCCGAACACCATCGAACAAATGTTGACGGCCGTCCCCAGATCGGTCGGGATTCTTTCCTGGCGACGGTAGATCACCGCCCGATCGGTGTTCCACGACTCAAAGACTGCACGCACAGCAAGATCGAGTTGCTCGCGTGGCTCCTGCGGGAAGGGCCGGCCGGCATGCTCAACCACCACGTTCTTGAACGTCTCCACCACCTGCCGCAGATCCTCGGCATCCAGGTCCAAGTCGTTGTCGGTGCCCTTGGCCGACTTGGCCGCGTCCAGCGCACCCTCGAAGGCCTCGCCGTCGATCCCCAGCACCGTCTTGCCGAACATCTGGATCAACCGGCGGTAAGAGTCGAACGCGAACCGCTCATTACCGGCCTGCGCCGCCAAACCCCGCACCGACTGATCGTTCAACCCGATGTTCAGGACCGTGTCCATCATCCCCGGCATCGAGAACTTCGCCCCGGACCGCACCGACACCAACAACGGATCATCGGACTGACCCAGCCGCTTACCCATCCTCGCCTCAAGCGCGGTTAGATGGTCGGTCACCTCCGCCGACAACTCCGACGGCTCACGACCACTGGCCAAATACGCCTTGCACGCCTCCGTGGTGATCGTGAACCCCGGGGGAACCGGCAAGCCGATGTTCGTCATCTCCGCAAGATTCGCGCCCTTACCACCGAGCAGATCCTTCAGATCCTTGTTGCCCTCGGCAAAGTCATAGACATACTTGACAGCCTGCGTCATGCGGGTCTCCCGGTCAGTACGCGACAGTTGACCTCACTGAGCCTAGTTGCCTGGCACCTGGCAGATTCAGCCACCGCCGTCGGCCAGTTCGGCACCGTGCGGCACCGCCCGGGAAGTGCGGTCGACCAGCCAACCGTCGGGCAGCGCGACAGCGCGACCGCCTGCCGTTCGCCCGCGAGGTTGCCCCAGCACAGCCGCCGGAAACGGTTGATCCAACTCGAGCTGAGCGAGCAGATCGTCAAGCTCATCAAGCGTAGAGGTGCAGGCCAACGCGCGGCGCAGTTCGCCGCCTACCGAGAAACCCTTGAGGTACCAGGCGACATGCTTTCGGAAGTCGGTGACGCCGCGAGCGTGGTCGCCCAGCCACTCGACCAGCAACTCGGCATGGCGACGCATCGTCCGGGCCACCTCTTCCAGGCCCGGCAGCCGGCGATCGGCCCGCCCGTCGAACGCGGCCGCCAGGTCGGCGAACAGCCAGGGCCGGCCCAGACAGCCACGCCCCACCACGACGCCAGCGCACCGCGTCTCGCGCACCATCCGCAGCGCGTCGTCGGCCTCCCAGATATCGCCGTTGCCCAGGACCGGGATGTCCAGCAGTTCGGCGAGTTCGGCGATCGGCGCCCAGTCCGCAGTGCCACCGTAGAAGTCTGCCGCCGTACGCCCGTGCAGGGCCACGTACGCAACGCCAGCATCCTGCGCCCGCAATGCCGCCTCGCGGTACGTGTGATGCTGAGCGTCGATGCCGATACGCATCTTGATCGTCACCGGAACGGCACCACCGGCGCTTCGGACGGCCGACGTGACGATCTCATCGAATAGGTCGATGCGCCAAGGCAGCGCTGACCCCCCGCCCTTTCGCGTCACCTTCGGAACCGGGCAGCCGAAGTTCAGGTCGACGTGGTCGGCCAGGTCCTCGTCCACGATCATCCGCACGGCTGCGCCGACGATGGTCGGATCAATGCCGTACAACTGCAGGCTCCGCGGCTGCTCGTCCGACTCGAAGGCGATCATCCGCAGAGTCTTGGGGTTTCGTTCCACCAGCGCGCGAGTCGTGATCATCTCGCTGACGAACAGCCCGCTGGCTCGCTGGTGAGCCCCGGCCTGCATCTGCTCGCGGCACAGCCGCCGGAACGCGGTGTTGGTGATCCCCGCCATCGGGGCGAGCACCACGGGGATGTCGGCTACTACGTCCGGCGCCAGCACCAACGGGGCTACCGGCTCCAGCACGACAGGGGAAGACACGACACTACGATACGGACCGTCGCCAGGCGCGGTCTTCGGCGGAGTCTCAGTCCTTCTCGATGCCGCAGACCTTCGCCGCGCCACCTTCCTGGACCAGCAGGAACGACACGTTGTCCGTGCCAGCCTTGCCGTTGAGCGTGTACGACAGGGCCAAGTCGTACACGAGCCCGCCAGTAGACGGCCGGGTAGCCGATCCGTCGTACTTGATGTGGGTGATCCCGGAGAACGTGGCCTTCTGGTTGGTCGTCCAGTCGGCGAGGTAGTCGTGACAGATCAACGGCGCTGCGTCGGACTGGCTCTGGTTGGCGACCGCCTGGAAGTACTGCTTCAGGGTCGCAACCGCGTCCGTCGCTGGCGGCGTCTGATACGTGGTTCCGGACGAGGTCTCGAACGTGTCCGTCGGTAGCGGTGAATCGGACGGGACATCCGGGGTGCTGGAGGTGTCGGTCGGGAACGTGGACTGGCTCGGGAACGTGGACTGGCTCGGGAATCTCGCCGATGTCGAACCGAGGCCCGGCGACGACGAATGCAACACGGTCGGGCCGGCCACCGGCTTATTGTCGTTGCCGCTGAGTGCGAAGAACGCGGTGAGCCCGCCGGCGATCAACAGCACGGCGACGATGGCGATGATGATCACGTTGCGATTGCCGCCGCCCCCGCCCGCTCCACCCCCGCCGGGACCGCCGGGTGAGGGAGGGTACGGCGGTGTCGGCGGGCCGTAGCCCGGCTGCGACGGATAGCCCGGCTGCGACCCGTACGCCGCCGCGGGCACGACGGGCAACTGTTGGGTCGGCTCCTGACCGTATGACGGCTGATACGGCGCTGACGCCGGAGGCGGTTGGTACTGCGGCGGTTGGTACTGCGGCGCTGACGCCGGCGGCGGTTGGTACTGCGGCGGTTGGTACTGCGGCGGGACCGGCGGCGGCGTGTTCTGCCCGCCGGGGCCTTCGGGTGATCCTGTATCAGTCATTCGAGTTCCTCTGGAGTAGCGAGCGTTGTCAGAAGGTACCTTGTCTGGATCAGGCGCCGGTCAAACGCGCGGACAAGTAGTCCTCGACTTGCGTCAATGCCACCCGTTCTTGGGTCATCGTGTCGCGTTCGCGGACCGTTACCGCCTGATCCTCGAGCGTTTGGAAATCGATCGTGACGCAGAAGGGCGTACCGATCTCGTCCTGGCGTCGATAGCGGCGACCGATCGCCTGCGCGTCGTCGAACTCGATGTTCCAGCCCTTGCGCAACGCGGCGGCCAGATCTCGTGCGACGGGCGAAAGGTCAGCGTTGCGCGACAACGGCAGTACGGCCGCCTTGACCGGCGCGAGTCGCTTGTCCAGTTTGAGTACGGTCCGCGTCTCCAGGACGCCCTTGGCATTCGGAGCTTCGTCCTCGGTATACGCATCGAGTAGGAAGGCCAACACGGCGCGCGTCAGCCCGGCGGCCGGCTCGATGACGTACGGCGTCCACCGTTCGTTCTTCGCCTGATCGAAGTAGGTCAGGTCCGTACCGGAGTGCTCCGAGTGCGTCTTGAGGTCGAAGTCGGTGCGGTTGGCGATGCCCTCAAGTTCGGCGAACTCAGAACCACCGAACTTGAACCGGTACTCGATGTCGACGGTGCGCGTGGAGTAGTGCGACAGCTTCTGTTTCGGGTGCTCGAAGTAGCGCAGGTTCTCCGAATCGATACCGAGATCGGTGTACCAGTTCCACCGCTGCTCGAGCCAGTACTCGTGCCACTGCTCGTCGGTGCCGGGTTCGACGAAGAACTCCATCTCCATCTGCTCGAACTCGCGGGTGCGGAAGATGAAATTTCCGGGGGTGATCTCATTGCGGAAGCTCTTGCCGGTCTGGGCGATACCGAACGGCGGCTTCTTGCGGGCGGTCGTCATCACGTTCAGGAAGTTGACGAAGATGCCCTGCGCCGTCTCCGGGCGCAGGTAGTGCACGGCGTCCTCGTCCTCCACTGGACCGAGGAACGTCTTCAGCATGCCGCTGAACTGCTTGGGTTCGGTCCACGCGCCGCGCGTGCCGCAGTTGGGGCATGGCACATCGGCCAAGCTCTCGGGTTTACGCCCCTTTCGTGCCTCGAACTCCTCTGCCAGGTGGTCGGCCCGGTAGCGACGGTGACAGCTCTGGCACTCGGTGAGCGGATCGCTGAACGTCGCCAGGTGCCCAGAGGCCTGCCAGACCGGGGTGGACAAGATCACGGCCGAGTCCAACCCGACAATGTCGTCGCGGCTGGTCACCATCGCGCGCCACCACTGCCGCCGGACGTTCTC